>VBKI01000089.1:0-53690 GCA_005879535.1 Deltaproteobacteria bacterium
AGCTGCTCGGTGCGGGCGCGGTCGATGATGAGGTTGTCGAAAGGCGAGAGCAGCGTCGTCCGCTCTTCCCAGCGGTCGCGGATCGCGACGTCCGCCGGAGCGTAATGCGGTCCCTTCCAGGCGGCGTCGGCGATCTCGACCGGCGCCGCTGCGCCCTCGCGCACCAGCGCGTCGAGCGCGCGCTGCGTAACGTATCGCGCGAAGGCGTAGTGCGAGCGCAATTGTTTCAGCGTCGCCACGCCCGTCGCGCGCAACGCCCGCAATGTCGCCTCGCGCTCGAGCGCGCGCATGGAGAGCGGCACCGTCTCCGGCAGCCAGCCATCTGCCAGCGTCCACAGCTTGCGTCCGCGGTTGCGTCCCGCGACGACGATCTCGCCGCGCCGCTGGAGGATCGCGAGCATCATCGTAACGTTCCGCTCGTCGTTCCATCCGCCCGAAGTCCAACTGACCAGGGCGCGATCCTCGAACGCGGTCAACGGCAGCGGGCCATCGCGCCGCAGACGCGCCAGGACGCTGCGCCGCAACTGCGGGTTGTGCGCGAGGAACCTCGCCGCGCGCAACGGCCAGGTGCCGCCACCCGCACCAGCAAGGCTGCCATGAGGCGACGGAGCGGCGCCGGCGTTCGTCGCACGGCGGTAGGCGCGCATCGTGGCGCGGTGAATCGCCAGGTCGCTGGTCGGGACGATCAGCGAGACCGTCTCGAACAACTGCCGCTTCGCGAGCAGGCCCTCGAGAAGCGTCGGATCATGGCGGCCCAAGCGCGTCCAGAGTACGAGTTGGGGATTCCGCGCGACGACGTTCGTGGGGTCGAGTTGGAGGTACCCGATGTCGCGGATGAGCTGGAGAATCCCGTTCCGCTTCGGCGGCGGGGCTCGCACGATCCGCTGTGCCGCGATCGCGAGCCGGCGCGCATCGCTCGCCGTGATCCGGATTGGAAGAGGGGTTCGTCCGACGGGCATTCGCCGAGGGTAGCCGTGATACCGTTCCTGGAGAAAGCTGGTTCGAGGGGGACGCATGATCGGCTTCATCCTCGCCCGGGCGGTCACCTACGGGGCCCTGTTTGTCGGCGTGCTGCTCATTTACCTGCCGAGGATCGTGCTCTCACGCTCGGGAATGGTGCCGCCGTCGTCCACAGGAGCGCTCCAGATCGTCGGCATGTCGGTGGGCGCTTGTGGGGCGGCGCTCGCCCTCTGGTGCATCGGCACGTTCGCGTTCGTCGGAAGAGGAACGCCGGCTCCATTCGACCCACCGCGACGGCTCGTCGTTCGAGGTCCTTATCGGATGCTGCGCAATCCCATGTATATTGGTGCGAGCCTTGCTCTCACCGGCGCGGCGCTCTTCTATCCGTCGCTCGCTCTTCTCGCTTATGCCGGCTTGTTCCTGCTCGCTACTCACCTCTTCGTCATCTGGTACGAAGAGCCGACGCTGAAGCGAACGTTCCGCGGTGAGTACGAAGCATATTGCCGCGGAGTGCGCCGGTGGTTGCCACGGCTCCCTCGCTCCACCGTCCCACCCTGATACTCAGCTACGCTGCCCGCGGCGTCACACCCGCCGCTGTCTCCGCGCGGAATCCCTTGACCGCCGCGAATCCGAGCCAGACGAAGAGCGCGAGCACGAGCGTCTGCGTCAAGAAGAATGGCGGCTCCTTCTGCGTCGGCGCGAGGGCCATCAGGGCGGGAAGCCTCAGGAACAGCTGCGCGAGCAGGACGAAGACGTTCAGGTAGAGCGCGAGCACGGCGCCGACCACGTAGATTCCGCGCCACGCGCCGGCGAGGTGTTTGACGTAGCGGGCGACAATCGCGACGGGCAATACGACGAGCGACAGGATCGCCACTGCGTGTGACGGCAAGAAGGTCACGAATGGGAAGCCGAACCCGGTGACGCTCGTGGCGACTGTCGTGGCGAGAAAGACGCTGGTCCACCCGTCGAGCCGCTTCCCGGCGACGAGCCCACCCGCGACGACGAGCCCGGTGAAGATCCCCACGAGACTCAATGCAACGTGAATCAAGGTGAACGTCGTGATTCCGGAGGTCATGCGGACCTTCTTTCCTGGGACGATCGCGGGTGACAGCCAGCGTGACCTGACATATCGCTCACCGACCGGGACAGCAATACATTGTCCGCAGCCGCCGGAGGCGCGCGAGCGTCTGTGGCAGCTCAGGCCGGATCAGCTGACGCAAGCTCGGGAGTCGAGTTACCGCGTGCCTCTCAACGGAGAGCGCTGCTGGCGCGATCGATCAGGCGCTGCTTGTGCCACCGGGTGAGCTGCGCCGCCGCAATCTTGCCCAAGCGCTTGCGCATGTCTTTCTGGTCGCGCGCGAGCGCGGGCCTGGTCTTGACGAGATCGATGCGCGTGTCGACGTCGTGCAGCTCGCCCAGCGAGGCCTGGAGCGTCTTCAGATCCGACTCCAGCCGCGTCACCTTCTTCGGGAGCGACCCCCTGGCGACTTCGACCAGGTACCGCACCTGCTTTACCGAAATGCGGGCGGCATGGAGCGATCGGGGAGAGGGCCGGATGCGCGCCTGTTCCAGCCGCTCCTGCATGCGCTTCAACCGCTTGCGCATCAGCTTCGACAGATTGCGCGGCGGCGGCGCGGAGCCGTCTGCTGCCGCGCCCAGCAGGATGGGGAGCGTTTGCGACCGCCACTGTCGAAGCTCCCGCTGAAGCGCCTGCTTCGCCGCGCGCAAGCGAGCGCGACACGACCGGTAGAGGGCAGCATCCCGGCTCCGCAGCCATTCGATCTGGAGCTGGAGATCCCGCACGGCGCCAAGCGCGTCCTGAAGCGCCTTCACCCGCCGATCGAGCTTGCCAAGCCGGAGCACGCGTAGCGCCGCGCGCAGGCGCCGGGTGGCGACGCGCATGTCATGGACGGCGTCCTGTTCGGGCAGGGCGGCCTCGAGCTGCTGGACGGCGCGGGCCTGATCCGCGAGAAGACGCGCGCTCGCTCCGACAGCGCCGCGCTTCGCGCTTCGGTTCTTCGTCATCGTTGCCGGTGGCGCCGCAGGGCGTATCGGGTTACGAGCCGCTCGGCGTCCTTCGGCCCCTTCCATCCGAGCACGTGGATGTCCTTGCCCTCCAACGCCGTGGACGCGATGAAAAACGATTCCACCTCCTTCTGTACGCGCGGAGGCAGGTCGAGCGCGCTCACGAGCTCGTCTGCGCGCGGGGCTTTGGTGGGTACCACCAGCAGGCGATCGTTGCGCTGCCTTCCTCCGCCCTCCTTGGCTTGATCGACCTGCACGATTCCTAGTGCCCGGCAACGCAGTACGATTCCCGGCCACGTCGCCACGTCCCAGTAAACCACCGCATCGAGGGGATCGCCGTCTTCCGCGCGCGTGCCGGGCACGAAGCCGAAATCGAACGGATACACCATGCCTTCGGGCAGGGGTCGCGCGATCGTGAAGACGCGCAAGTCGGCATCGAGCTTCACCTTGACCGCGGACCCGCGGGGCGTCTCGATCACCACGTGGAGGGAGCGGTCCTCCGACCAGGGTGGAAGCTTCAGCAGATTTGCCATCGCTCACCTCGACCGGCGAGACCTGCCGCGTTCCCCGTTCTTTCCCTGAACGTCCAGGCGGCGTCCGAAGACGCGGTGGAAGAGCACCGCCTCACGTTCCACGTCCCAAAGCTCGAGGTCTACCGCAGCGCGGTGGCGAAGTTGAATGGAGACTGCCCGCCGGCCCGCGGACACTTCCATCGACCGGACCGGCTGGTGGTGGCTGCGATCGAGAGCGTCGGCGATCCGGAGCAGTGTGGACAGCTTGCGGACCATCATCGTTTCGCGCACGGTCAGACCCTTCATGCCTGGATGCGCCCGATCCGGAGCGCTTCGGCGGTGGAACCGTGCGATGCGAGCGCAGATGTCCCGCTCCCGCGTGGAGAGAACCGGAAGGTCCGCGTTCTGGATCAGGTAGCAGGAGTGTTTGTGATGCGCCTGTGGGCTGATGGCGCTGCCGATGTCGTGCAGCAGAGCCGCGACCTCGAGCAGCGGCCGCGCCGGCGGCGGTAGCCGATGGACCGAGCGTGTCCGATCGAAGAGATCGAGGGCAAGCCGCGCCACCTTCTCCGCGTGCCGGCAGTCGATCCCGAACCGGCGTGCCATGGTCAGCGCCCCGTCCGCCAGCGACTCGTCCCCTCCCATGTCGCGATTCCGGCGGAGAAGGTCGACGAGGATCCCGTCCCGCAGGCCGCGATTGACGGCTTGCACCGTGCTGAGCCGGAAGTGGTGCATCGCGCAGTCCAGGATGACGGCGCCCGCCACGATGATCTCCGCCCTGCGCGCGTCGAACCGATGGCGGCGCTCGTGCACCGACATCGCGGCGAGCTCCTCCGCCGCCCGGGCGACTTCCTCGCGCGTCGCGCCCTTGCCGTCGCGGCCAGCATATCCGACGACGGCATTGATCGTTCCCGAACTGCCCAGCGCCCGCTTGGACAAGCTGGCGTCGCGCGGTAACGAGTCGAACGCCTCGCGGGCGAACGCGCGCATCAGAGCGAGCTTTCGTTCGGTGACCGTCGCCGAAGAGGAGAACACTTCCGTCAAGCGCACGGCGCCGACGGGTACGCTCCAGAGCGTCGTCGGCCGCTCACCGAGGGCGGTGATGACCTCCGTGGATCCGCCGCCGATGTCGATGACGGTCCCTCGCGCATCCGCCGGAGCACCGTGGAGGACGCCCAGACAAATCAGACGCGCTTCTTCACGTCCGGAGATGATCTCGACGGGGACGCCGGCGCTGTCGCGGATCCTGCGGACGATCTCGCCACCGTTCGAAGCTTCGCGGAGCGCGCTCGTGGCGACGGCGCGGATTCGCGCGTGGTAGCGCCGGCAAAGCGCTCCGTATCGGCGGAGCGTCGACAGCAGGCGCTCGACGACTTCCTGGTCGAGGCGTCCGGTGGTGAATACGCCCTCTCCAGGACGGACGGGGTCACGCTCCTCATGGAGCGTTTCGAGCGAATTGTCGGACAGGGGCTGGGCGACCTTGAGACGAACGGCGTTCGAACCGACGTCGATGGCCGCCAGCACTTTGAACCTGCGCTCGGTCGCCACCGCTTGCAGTGTACCGGAGCTAGCCTGAAAGTCATGAACTTCGGGCGCCTACTCGCCATCCGATTTCTGTGACACGATTGTCACAGACGGCGTGGCACTGCTCGGGTATTCGAACGCCCCGCGTATAGTGCAGTAATACGGGAGAGAAGCTCAATGGAGCCGGCGATGCAAGCGACGACGCCTCCGCCCCAGCGCGAAGCGGCATCCGCCGCGGAGCAGGGGGCGCGGCGGATTGCCGAGCTCCACGACCCGCAATTGTTCCTCAACCGCGAGCTGTCGTGGCTCCAATTCAACACGCGGGTGCTCGAAGAGGCGGCGGATATCTCGCTGCCGATCCTCGAGCGGCTCAAGTTCCTGGCCATCGTTTCCTCGAATCTCGACGAATTCTTCATGGTGCGCGTCGCGGGACTAAAGCAGCAGCAGCTCGGGGGTGTGAGCGAGACGGCTGCCGACGGCCTCTTGCCGAACGAGCAGCTCGCGGCGATCAGCACGCACGTTCACTCCATGATGGAAGAGCAGCATCGGATCTGGTCGGCCGACATTCTCCCTTGCCTGCAGCGGTACGGACTGCACCTCGTCACGCCCGATGCGTTCGACGCGCAGCAGCGGACGGCAGCGCGCGCTCACTTCGCCCAGAACGTCTTTCCGACGCTCACTCCTCTGGCCGTCGACCCAGGACATCCCTTCCCACATCTGCGGAACAAGTCGATTAACGTCGCGGTGCTCTTGAGGAAGGAGGGCCGGCGCCGCCGAAAGGATCCGCGAGACTCCAGCCTCGCGGTCGTCCAGGTGCCGGCGGTCCTGGAGCGGCTCGTGCGGATTCCGTCTGCCTCCGGTCAGGCCTTTGCCCTGCTGGAAGACATCATCGCCGCTTTCGCGGGCGATCTCTTTCCCGGATACGCCGTCAAGCAAGCCACCGCCTTTCGCGTCACGCGGAACTGGGACCTGGACATCGACGAGGAGGAATCCGAAGACCTCCTGAACACGGTTCGCGACGAGCTCCGCCGCAGGGATCGCGGCGCCGCTGTCCGGCTGGAGCTGGCGGGAGACGCTCCGGCCGACCTGGCGCAAGCCCTCGCAGGGGCTTTGAAGCTGGCGGAACAGGACATCTATCGCGTCCGCTGCCCGTTGCAGCCCATCGACGTGCTCGCGCTCGCCGAGGTGGATTCACGGCCGGAGCTGAGGGTCGAGCTCCTCCAGCCTGCCGTCCCACCGGACCTGCAGGAGACGCCGTCGATGTTCGCGACGATCGCCGCGCGGGACGTGCTCCTCCATCACCCGTACGAGTCGTTCGAGCCGGTGGTCCGCTTCATCCAGGAAGCCGCGGACGATCCCAAGGTGCTCGCGATCAAGCACACGCTCTACCGGACCAGCGGCGACAGCCCCTTCGTGCAAGCCCTCTCGCGCGCCGCCGAGAACGGCAAACAGGTGACGGTGCTCGTCGAAATCAAGGCGAGGTTCGACGAAGCCAACAACATCGCCTGGGCACGGCGCCTCGAAGATGCGGGCGTCCACGTCGTCTACGGCCTGATCGGCTTGAAGACCCACTGCAAGATCGCGTTGGTGGTCCGGCGCGAGGACCGCATCCGCCGCTACGCCCACTTGGGCACGGGCAACTACAATCCGAATACCGCGCGGCAATACACCGACCTCTCGATCTTCTCGGCGCGCGAAGAGCTCGCGGACGATGCTTCGGCGCTCTTCAACCTCTTGACCGGCTACGCCGAGCCGCCGCAGTGGAAGAGATTTGCCGTCGCGCCCTTCGGGCTGCAGGAGCGGATCCTCGCGCTCATCGAGCGCGAGGCGCAACGGGCGCGTGGCGGCGAGCCCGCCCGCATCGTCGCGAAGATGAACTCGCTCGTCGATCCTTCCGTCATCCGCGCTCTCTATGCCGCCAGCACTGCCGGGGTCTCCATCGACTTGCTGGTGCGGGGTATCTGCTGCCTGCGGCCGGGGATTCCCGGTACGTCGGAGAACATCCGCGTGGTGAGCGTAGTGGATCGCTTCCTCGAGCACAGCCGGATCTTCAGCTTCGGAGCCGGAGAGCGCGCAGAGGTGTACATCTCCTCGGCGGACTGGATGCCGCGCAACTTCACCCGGCGCATCGAGGTGATGTTCCCCGTCGACGACCCCGCGCTGAGAGGACGGCTCCTGAACGACGTCCTCGCCGTGTCGCTCTCCGACGGCGTGAAGGCACGGCGGCTCGCTCCCGACGGGACGTACTCGAGGGTGCAGAGGACGGAAGGCGCGGTGCGCAGCCAGGAGTATTTCCTGCAGCGAGCGCGCCGGTGGATGGACAGCGCTCGCCGGAATCCCGCCATCCGCCCGGTCACGGCGCCGACCACCGCTTCGTAGCGGTTCGGCGACTGCGCCGCGACAAGTTTGCTTTTCTGTCACTGCAGCGTCACTTGCGTTCGCTATGAGCGATCCCTGTGGCGAGACAGCGGATCCTGATCGTCGAGGACGAGCCCGACATCGTGAAGGTGCTCGAATTCAGCCTGAAGCAGGCTGGCTTCGAACCCGTCGTTGCATACGACGGCGAGCAGGCGCGCTCGAGGATCCAGCACCAGGTGCCGGACCTCGTCCTCCTCGATCTGATGCTTCCCGGCGTGCCGGGAACGGAGATCTGCAAGCAGCTCAAAGGGTCGTCGAAAACGGCCAACGTTCCCGTCTTGATGGAGCAGGAAGTCGTCCTCACGGCGCTCGAGTTCAAACTGCTCGTTTCACTGATGGCGAGGGCGGGGCGTGTTCAGTCGCGCGAGCAGCTGCTCGACGAGGTATGGGAACTTTCTCCGGAGACGCGGACGAGAACGGTCGATACGCACGTCAAGCGCCTGCGGGAGAAGCTCGGGCAGGCACGCGACCTCCTCGAGACAGTCCGGGGGTCTGGGTATCGGCTGGTTGAACCCTCGGTGAAGTGAGCTTTCGCGCCGCCGCAAGCCATCGAATCGCTTCCGCTTCGTCACAAGCCTGTCACTCCAGGACTCTAAAAGGACCCCCTATGAAGAAGACCATCCTGACTGTGGCCGCTGCCCTTGCCGTGAGCGGTGCTGTGCTCGCCGACAAGCTCCTGATCAATGGCGCGGGGGCGACGTTCCCGTTTCCCCTCTATTCCAAGTGGTTCAGCCAGTACAACAAGCTCCACCCGGACATCCAGATCAACTACCAGTCGATCGGATCCGGCGGCGGCATCAAGCAGATCACCGAGAGGACCGTCGACTTCGGGGCCAGCGACGCACCGCTCAGCGACGAGCAGCTGCAGAAGGCCTCCGGCGTCCAGCACATCCCGACGGTGATGGGCGCGGTGGTCATCGTCTGGAACCTGCCCGGCGTGCAGCAGCTTCGCATCGCGCCGGAGACGCTCGCCGCCATCTACCTGGGCAAGGTCACGAAGTGGAACGACGCGGCGCTGAAGAACGATAACCCGACGGCGAAGCTGCCGGACACCGCGATCACCGTCGCGCACAGGTCCGACGGCTCGGGGACCACGAACATCTTCACCGACTATCTCTCGAAGGTCTCGCCGGACTGGAAGTCCGGGCCGGGGAAGGGGACCAGCGTCAACTGGCCGGCAGGCCTGGGCGGAAAGGGCAACGAAGGCGTCACCGGCCTGGTGAAGCAGACCGAGGGCGCAGTCGGGTACGTCGAGCTGGCATACGCAAACCAGAACAAGCTGCCGACGGCGGAGCTGAAAAGCCACGACGGCGAGTGGGTCAAGGCGTCGCTGGAGTCCGTCTCGGCGGCGGCGGCGAAGGCGGCGATACCGGAAGATTACCGCGTCTCGATCACCGATCAGCCGGGCGATGGCGCGTATCCCACCGCTGCGTTCACGTACCTGCTCGTCTACCGGGACCAACAGGACGCCGCCAAAGGCAGTGCGCTGCTGAATTTCATCTGGTGGGCCGTGCACGACGGCCAGAAGGAGGCGGCGGCGCTCGATTACGCACCGCTGCCGAAGCCGGTGGTCGAGAAAGTCGAGCAGACACTGAAACGGATGACCGTCAATGGAAAGCCCGTCCTCGCTTCCAGCAAGTGAAGTGATCGCGCCGGCGAGCGAGCCGGAGCGCAGCCCCGGAGATGTTTCGGCCCGGCGTAACGCTCCGGATCGCGCATGGGCAATCCTGCTCACGGTGCTCGGGCTCGGCGTGCTCGCTGCCGCCGCGGTCATCGTCGCCGAGCTCTCCCGCATCGGAGCCCCGGCCATCGCTCATGCGGGGCTGAAGTCGTTCGTGACGAAGTCGACCTGGGACCCGACCCGCGATCTGTTCGGCGCCGCGCCGTACATCTACGGGACGCTGGTGACGAGCGCGGTCTCGCTGGTCCTCGCGCTTCCCATCTCCATCGGATTGGCGCTGTTCCTCACCGAAATGGCGCCGCCCGCCGTGCGCTCGATCGTATCGTTTCCCATCGCGCTGCTCGCGGGCATTCCCAGCGTCGTCTACGGGCTCTGGGGGTTGTTCGTGCTCGTGCCCCTCCTGCGGAAGCCGGTGGAGCCGTTTCTCGCGAACACGCTCGGGTTCCTTCCCCTGTTCCAGGGCGCGCCCATCGGGCTCGGATATCTCGCCGCCGGCGTGATCCTCGCGATCATGATCCTGCCCACCATCACCTCGATCAGCATCGAGGTGCTGCGGACCGTCCCCGGCCAGCTGCGCGAGGCTGCGCTGGCGCTGGGCGCAACGCGGTGGGAAGCGATCCGGACCGCGGTGCTTCCTTATGCGCGAGCCGGAATCGTCGGCGCCACCATGCTCGGGCTGGGGCGCGCGCTCGGAGAGACGATGGCCGTCACGATGGTCATCGGGAACTCGCCGACGATCCGCGCCTCGTTGTTCGCGCCGGGATACTCGCTGCCGGCCGTGATCGCCAACGAGTTCGCGGAGGCGAGCGGCGAGATGCATACCGGCGCTCTCGCCGCTCTCGGCCTTCTCCTCTTCGCCGTCACCGTGCTGCTCAACATCGCCGCGCGCGTCCTGGTGCGGATGTCGCGGCGCGGCCCGGCTCGGGTGGCGGCATGATGCTCGCCAAGCGGCGCGCAGTGAATCTGATCATGACCGGCGTTTGCGGGCTGGCGCTCGCCGTCGCGCTGGTGCCGCTCGTGTCGCTGCTCTGGCTGGTGATCTCGCACGGGTTCAGAGGGCTGTCGTTCGATTTCTTCACCGCCGTTCCCGCGCCGGTCGGCGAGGCGGGCGGCGGCGTGGGCAATGCGATCGCCGGAACGCTCTACATCGTCGGCATCGCGTGCCTGATCGGCGTCCCGCTCGGCGTCGGCGCGGGAGTCTTTCTCGCCGAGCGAGGCGACGGCCGCGTCGGCGACGCGATCCGCTTCACGGCCGAGGTTCTCTCCGGCGTCCCGTCGATCGTGGTCGGAATCGTTGCCTACGGCCTGGTGGTCCTGCCGATGCGCCGCTTCTCCGCGCTCGCCGGTGGAGTCGCGCTGGCCGTGCTGATGGTCCCCACGCTGGCCCGGAGCACGGAAGAGCTGGTGCGGCTGGTGCCGCGATCGCTGCGCGAAGCCTCCCTCGCGCTGGGAGTTCCACAATGGCGGACTTCGTTGCGCGTAGTGCTGCGGACGGCGCTCGGCGGGATCATGACCGCGATCCTGCTCGCGGTAGCGCGGGCGGCGGGCGAGACGGCGCCGCTGCTGTTCACCTCGCTGAACAACCAGTACTGGAACTTCAGCGCCGATCAGCCGACGGCATCGTTGACCGTGCAGATCTTCAACTACGCCGTCAGTCCCTACCAGGACTGGCACGACAAGGCCTGGTCGGCGGCATTGGTGCTGCTGCTCCTGGTCGGATCGCTTTCCCTCGCGGGACGGCTGCTGTCGCGGAGCCGGCTGCGATGAAGGCGAAGATCGACGTGCGCGCGCTGAACGCCTGGTTCCGCACCACGCATGCCTTGCGGGACGTTTCCCTGACCGTTCCCGAAAACTCGGTTCTCGCCATCATCGGCCCCAGCGGTTGCGGGAAGAGCACGTTCGTGCGCTGTATCAACCGCATGCACGAGCTCGTTCCCGGCGCACGGCAGTCCGGCCAGGTGCTGGTCGACGGACAGGACCTGCACGCGCGGCGCGTGGATCCCGTCAACCTGCGCCGCCGCGTCGGGATGGTCTTCCAGCGTCCCAATCCGTTTCCGACCATGTCGATCTTCGACAACGTGATTGCGGGCCTGCGGCTGAACGGGGTTCGCGGAGACTACGCCGAGGTCGCCGAGAACAGCCTGCGGCAGGCGGCGCTCTGGGACGAAGTGAAGGATCGCCTGCAGCAGAGCGCGCTCTCGTTGTCCGGCGGACAGCAGCAGCGACTCTGCATCGCGCGGGCGCTCTCCATCGAGCCGGAAGTCCTGCTCATGGACGAGCCGGCGAGCGCTCTCGATCCCATCGCCACCGCGAAGATCGAGGAGCTGATCCACGAGCTGCGAGCATCGCTGACCATCGTGATCGTCACCCACAACATGCAGCAGGCGGCGCGTGTCTCCGATGCAACGGCGTTCTTCTACCTCGGCGAGCTGATCGAGCATGGTGCCACGGAGCAGATCTTCACCAACCCCCGCGAGCCGCGCACCGAGGACTACGTGACCGGGAAGTTCGGATGAAAGCGCATACCGACAAGACGTACGACGCGCAGCTCGACGACCTTCGCAACAAGCTGCTCAGCCTGGGCGGCAAGGTGGAGATGGAGATCGCCACCAGCGTCCGCGCTCTCGCCGAGCGCGACTCGAAGCTCGCGGAATCGGTGATTGACCAGGACCGGGAGGTAAACCGGCTCGAAGTGGAGGTCGACGACGCCTGCCGGCGCCTTCTCGTTCTCAGGCAGCCTGCGGCCAGCGACCTGCGCTTCATCACCACGGCGCTCAAGATCGTCGTGGACCTCGAGCGCATCGGAGACCTGGCGGTGAACGTGGCCGAGCGCGCCCTCGATTTGAACCAGAGCCCGCCGCTGAAGCCGGTGCACGATCTCACGCGGCTCGCCGAGCTGTGCCAACGGCAGGTGCGGGCGGCCCTGGATGCCTTCGTGGACGGCGACGTGGCGAAGGCGGAGGCGGTGATCAAGAACGACGATCTGCTCGACTCCGTCTATCACAACCTCGTCAACGAGCTGCTCGCGCTGATGATGGAGGATCCGCGCAACATCCGCCGTGCGAACAGCCTGCTGTTCGTCGCCAAGCATCTGGAGCGGGTAGGTGACCACGCCACCAACGTCGCGGAGATGGTCATCTACATGGTGCGCGGCACCGACGTCCGGCATCCCGGAAGCCGGGCATCGAAGAGCGTACCCGGATAAGGCTCAGGCGCGAGGCACGCGTCTAGAGCGGGTCGCAGCGACGTACGCCGAGCCGCAGGTTGGACTCGGTTGACGTGAACGATGGCGCCGGATTCCGCCAGCGGCTATGGTGCCTGGCTCCCTGAGGCCTTTGGGAGCGGACATGATGGAGATCTACGTCGTCCGGCACGGCATCGCCGTCCCCAGCGAAGCGGGGATTCCCGACCGGTTCCGCCCGCTCACCAGCAAGGGCCGCCGGCGCTTCCGCAGGACTGCCCGGAGATTCGCCCGCCTGGGACGCGAGCTCGACCTGATCCTGACCAGCCCTCTGGTCCGGGCCGTTCAGACTGCGGAGATCCTCGTCGGGGCCGTGAAGAATGCGGAGGTCGCGGTGCTGGAGGAACTGGATCCGAAGTCCGGCGTCGCGCCGTTGCTCGAAGCGGTGGCGCGTCGCGCCGACTTCCGATCCGTCGCCCTCGTCGGCCACGAACCGCAGCTGTCGGGTCTCGTCGCCTTGCTGACCGCGATACCGGGCAGCGAGATCGAGATGAGGAAGGGCGCAATTGTCCGTCTCGACGTGGCCGAAGCGGTGGAACCCGGATCCGCGGAGCTGCGCTGGACCCTGAATCCGATGTCGAAGGAAGTGGAGAAGGGAGGCCGCGGGCTCGGCTCTCCTCGCGAACCAGCGTAGGCAATGGCGAGCTGGAACGCTCGCGAGCAAGAAGCGCAAGCGCCGGTAGCTCCGCGGCGACCTTGGTCGGATTCAGTTGCACCAGGACAGCATTGACAGCCGATACGGCTGCACGATAACCCGCGTGACCGTGGCGGAAAGAGAGAAAAGCGGCTGGCTCCTCCTCATCCACCAGATCCCGCCGAAGCCGAACTATTTTCGGGTGAAGATCTGGCGACGCCTCCAGAAGCTCGGCGCAGTCGCGATCAAGAATTCCGTGTACGCGCTGCCCAGCACCGATCAGGCCGTCGAGGATCTGAACTGGGTCCTTCGTGAGATCGTCGAGGGCGGCGGCGATGCGTCGCTGGTCGAGGCGAGGCTCATCGAGGGACTCGACGACGAGCAGGTCAAGGAGATGTTCCGTGCCGCGCGCGATGCCGACTACCACGCGATTGCGAATGACGCGCGCGGGCTCGCCCGACAGCTCCCGCGAAAAGGGGAGCTCGACGAAGACAAACGCAGCGAGCTCGCGGCCGGCCTCGCCCGCCTGCAGAAGCGGGTCGGCGAAGTTGCCGCCCTGGATTTCTTCCACGCGCGTGGCCGCGAGGCGGTCGAGGGATTGCTTCAGGAGTTGGAGGACAAGGTCGCCGCCCGCGTGCCCAGGATGGGCATCTGGCACGAGCTGTCGATGGACATGGTCGGCAATCACATCCAGGTCTTCTTCGACGGCAGCAAGGTCATCGACGACCGCGACGACACCTTCAAGGACGCCGGCAAGTTCGGCGTCTGGACCAAGGCCGATTCCATCGTCCAGTTCGACGACCTCGTCGCCACGCCGAAGTAAGCCGGTCAAAGGAGAAGCACATGATCGCCATCGCCCTGGTGCTGGCTGCAACGCTGAACACCGCGAAGATCGAGGAGCTCATCGGCCTCAAAGGCAAGCTCGACGAGAAAGAGGGTGCGTTCAAGGTCTCGTATCCGCGTTCCGACATCGCTCCGACGGCGGCTGGCGTGAAGCTGACACCACCGCTCGGCCTCACCGCTTGGGCTTCCTTCAGCGGCGGGGGAGCGCACACGATGGTCATGGGCGACATGGTCCTGACGGAGGACCAGGTGAACGCGGCGATGAGCGCGGCGCTGGACAGCGGCCTGGAAGTGACCGCTCTGCACAATCACTTCTTCTGGGATTCGCCGAAGGTGATCAACACCATGGGCGTGAACACCTGGGCAGCGCTGGCCGGCTCCCCCGAGAAAGCCGTCGTCGACGGCGACTTCGCCATGCTCGAGTCGGAGATGCAGGAGATCCTCAAGACGCTCCGCCACGCGAACATCAATATCGTCGCCATCCACTCGCACATGGCGGGCGAACAGCCTCGAATTCTCTTCCTGCACTACTGGGGAGTCGGGCCGGCGGAACAGCTTGCCAAGGCGGTCATGTCGGCAGTGGCCAAGACGGGGGGAAATGATTCCCGGGTCAATGTTTCCGATCCGTGTCGGCGATGAACCTGCCTCGAGTCCGCGTGTCCTTGCCGTTGCCTGCCGTAGTGCGGCGGGCAGATCGGAGGGCGCGAATGGATCGCAGTCCGATGCCGGTGAGCGCTTTGTTCGAAGTGCGAGTGCTGGTGGTCGAGGACGATGCGGATCTGATCGAATCCGTCCGCCGCGTACTGCCCCGAAGCTTCCGGGTCACCGCCTGCCGATCGGCCCGCGCGGCGGTCGCCATCGTCGAAGCCGGGAAGTTCTTCGACGTCCTGATCTGCGGGTACGAGATGCTCGAGATGAATGGCCGCGAGCTGCACTCGTCGATTGCGGATCTCGACGCTGTCCTGGCGCGGAACGCGCTGGTGATCGTGTCCAGCCGCCTGTCGCCGGAAGACGAGCGGTACTTCGGGGATCGCCGCGTCCGTCTCATCTACAGCCCGTTCCGGTCGGAGCGGCTGCGCGAGGAGGTCGAGGTGCTCGCGACGCATGCGATGCTCGCGCTGTATCGCCTCGAGCGCTACGTCATTCAATGATGTCTGCGTCCTACCCTATCTGGTCATCCAGGATCTCGAGCGCACCGTGAGTGCCGCATAGGGGAAGATCCAGAACAGTGTGAGCGCCGAGAAATACGAATACAGCAGCCCATAGAGGACGTCGCTCGACCGGCTGCTACGGACGTACACGAGGATTCCCAGGACCGAGATCACCCCCAGCGCCGCGAGCACGCCGACCAAGGCGTGTGGCTGCTGGCCCATGCGCGACAGCGTGTGGCACCAGCTCAGATATCCCACGGGATAACGCAGGTTCGTCACCACGCAGTCGAGCAGCGCGAACATGCGCGCTGCAGGAGGACGCTTCCAGACGATACGAGCCAGGCGCAGTTCCTCGCGCACGTAGCTGCGCTCCCAGCGCAGGTACATCTTGACCAGCTTCGCGTACGTGGACGGCACCACCGTGCGCACGATTGCAGAGCCCTGGTAGACCGTGTCGAAACCGCGGTTGAGGATCGAGTTCGTCAGCGCGCGGTCCTCGCCGTAGGTGCAGGGTGCGCCGAGAAACGTTTGCGAAGTCCACTCTTCGAGCACCTCCCGAACGACAGCAAGACGATACGCGGCGAGCGCCCCGGGACAGCAGTAGACGGTGCCGTAGACGGACTGCACGGCGCGCAGCAGGTCGAACGACAGCGCGAACCGGACGTCGAGCATGCGGGGCAGCATGCCGGCGCCGGCGTTGTAGACCGCCACACGGCCGGCAACGGCGCCGACGCGCGGGTCGCGGAAGGGGCCTCCCATGGCGAGCAAGGCGGCCCGGTCGATCACGCTGTCGGAGTCGATCGTGACGACGATCTCTCCACGGGCGTGGAGAAAGCCCGCTTCCAGAGCTGCGCGCTTGCCGCGGTTGCCGGCGAATCGGATCGTCGTGATCAGGCCGGGATCGCGCGAAGCAGCGCGCGACACGTACTCCCATGTGTCGTCGGTGCTGCCGTCATCGACGACGACGATCTGCAGACGTGAGCGGGGGTAGTCGGCCGCGGCCACCGACTCGATCGAGCGGGCGACCATCGGACCCTCGTTGTACGCGGGGATGATCACCGTCAGCGGCGGCGCGTCGGCGAATGTCGCCGCGGCAGCGGGGCGATACCGCAGCCAGAGCATCGTTCGGAACAGCAGGAGGAAGAGCCCCATCGTCGCCCAAACGACGCCGGGACGAGTCCAGATCCACGCGTGGTCGAAGATCGCCATTGGCGATCCTCGGGACACCAGGGCAGGTACCACCGTTCATGGCGGACACCAGATAGAAACGTGAGATCCGACGCAGGTCGCAAAAGTCGGCGCGAAGGGCCTTGCTAGCGCTGGAAGGCATCAGACCACTGCGCTCGATGGTACCGAAAGAGGTCGCACAGGCTCTCGCCGATGGAATATGCCGGGGCGAATCCAAGCCCCTGAAGGCGCGACACGTCGGCGACATGCCGCCGGACGCCGGCGGTTCGATCGTTGCGCCGGACAACCTCGACCTGGCCGTTCAACCCGGAAATGCGAAGCAGCTCGGAAAGGATGGCGTGAATCGGGGTCTCGCGCCCGCTCGCGAGGTTGTACACGTTGCCGCCATCGCCCCTCTGCGCGAGGAGGAGAAGGGCGGCCGCGACGTCGCGTACGTCGATGAAGTCGCGAGTCGTATCGAGTGCCCCAACCTCGAGTGCGGAGTGACGCGAGGCCGGAACCGACGCAAGCTGGGCGGCAAGACGCGCACAGACATGACTCTCGCTTTGCCCCGGCCCGACCACGTTGAAGATGCGCGCCGTCACGAAGGGCAAGCCGCCGCGCTCGGCATGGATGCGCACGACGTGCTCGGCTGCCAGCTTCGTCAGTCCGTACATGTCCGCCGGATGGCAGGTATCGGACTCGCGAATCGGCAGCGCTTCCGGCTCTCCGTAGACGCTGCCGCTGGACCCGAGGATCACCAGCGCGTCGAGCCCTGGCGCATCGGCGACCGCGTTCATCAAGGAAGCGGTTCCCTCGACGTTCGTTTGGAGCAGATCGCGCTGCGACGCCGTATGCAGCGCGGATGCGAGATGAAAGACGCAATGCGGCCGGAACTCGCGAAGAAGGTCACACAATCCGGGCGTATCGAGCAGCGAGACGGACCGATATCGATGGCGTGCGGAGATGCTGGCGAGCAGCTCCGCGGGCAGTGGAGCCCGTTCTTGTCCACCGCGCGTCGAGATCGCATGCGTGAAGAAGCCATCGACGCCGCCCGATCGGCCGATGCCCAGCACCTCCGATTCGGGCTCCGTATCGAGGATGCGCGCGGTGAGATAACGCCCGACGAGTCCCTGGGCGCCCGTGATGAGGTACCGGCGGGTCACCGTTCGACGCCCGCGATCGTCAGGCGCAGCCCTTCTTCGAGCGCAATCGCAGGCTGCCACCGGAGGATCTCGCACGCCCGCCGGTTGTCGGCGATCAGCTCGTGAATCTCGCTCTTGCCTGGCCGATCCCGTTCCCCGATTTCCTGGATCGGGCAGGTCAGCGCGAGCGCCTCGAGGATGAGCTCCGCGACCCGCCCGACGCTCGTTCCGCGCATGGTGCCGATGTTGAAGATCTCCAGCTCCGGGCGCTCGAGAAAACAGGCGCTGGCAATCGCCTCAGCGACGTCGGTGACGAAGCAGTAATCCCGGATCGGCCGCAGGTCTCGAAGGATCACCGGCAGGCCGCGGCGCGCCATGCCGACGATCGTCGGGATCAACGATTCCGGAGACGCCGCGGGACCGTAGATCGAGAAGGGCCGGAGGATGACGGCGCGCAGGTCGAACGCATGGACGTAGGACTCGATGAGCCTCTCGGCCCCGATCTTCGCCGCGGCGTACGGAGATCGCGCGCTGAGCGGATGGTCTTCGCCGACGAGTGAGTGAAGCGGCCGGCCATAGACTTCGGCCGACGAGACGTACACCACCTTCCGCACGCCCTCCGCGCGGCAGGCCTGCAACAGCGCAGCGGTTCCTTCGCCGTGGACCCGCACGTATTTCGACGGGTCCTGGAACGAAGCGCCCACCGATGCAGGTCCCGCGAGGTGCACGACGGCGTCGGCGCCGGCAACCAGCTTCCGCATTGCCGTCGAGTCACAGATGTGGACCTGGGCGACGTACGCAGCGCCGGGCGGGATTCGCGCCGCCTCGTTCGGAGGCCCGATGACGGCCTGGACGCGGGCTCCCTTGCGCGCCAGCGCATCGACGGCTGCGGGCCCCAGGAATCCTCCTGCGCCCGTGACCGTGATGCACCTGCCCTGCAGCGGGTTCTCCATCGTCTCGCCCGGTCAATGCACTGGCGCACGGCGCTTGCAGTGCGTCTCGATCATGCTCTCGAAGCAGCCTTCCACCTGGCGGGTGGTCACCTCCGGAGTGAAGCGTTCGAGATAGCGTTCGTAGGCGCCCCGGCCCAGCCGCTCGGCGAGGCGGGCGTCTCCCAGCACTTGCATCAAAGCCTGCGCCAGTGCGCCCGGGTCGTCCGGCGGAACGACGAGGCCCGTCCGGCCATGCTCGACGTGATCCGGAATTGCTCCGACGGAAGAGACCACCGCCGGCTTTCCCAGCGACATCGCTTCGATGATCGCGTTGGGAAGAGAATCGATCGACGAAGGGTGGACGTGAACGTCGATGACATTCCAGACGTCGGCGATGCTTCCCGGATAGCCGTGGATTCGAACGCGGTGTGCGATTCCCAGCTCCTCCGCCTGCCGACGCAACTGCTGCGGATAAGTCGGACCCTGGCGCTCGTAGCCGACGCAGAGGACGTAGACGTCGTGCCCGCCGTCGATGATGCGCCTGGCGGCTTCGAGGAGCACCGCTTGCCCCTTGAAGGGAACGAGGCCCGCGACCTGCCCGAGGATGGTTGCGCGGGTGTCCTCGGGGATGCCGAAGTCCCTCAGCACCTCGCTTCGCGAGCGGGAAGGCTTGTCCAGGCGCACGCCGTTCGCGATCACGTGCAGCGGCGGCGGCGATCCGCCGATGTAACGCGCGAGCTCGGTGGCCCGAATCTTCGCGTCGGTGATGATCGCGCTGCAGCGGCGAAGATTGAGCCGGCGAATCGGCGGAAAGAGAATCTGCCGGATGGAGCGGCTGTCCAGGATCTTCCAGAGGTCCAGCTCGCTGTAGAGGGTGATGGACACAGGAACGCCGGCGCTCACGGCCGCGGGCACCGCTGTGTAGAGCGCGGTCTCGAGGTGTGCGTCGACGACGTCGGCACGGCTGGAGATGATGAGGCGCCGCAGCTTCTGGATGGCGGCCGCGAGCGTGGTGGCGGTGTTCGTGAGCCTGACGATGCGCGGGCCTCGCGCGCCGGCCGGATGCGGCACGCCGAGGTCGTGCACCCTCACGCCCGCGTCAGCGAACTGGCGCCGCATGGAGCCGCACTGGCTGCGAAGCGCGTGGTCCGCCGGGTACAGCGTGACCACCGTGTGGTCGAACCGGTTCGTATCGATTGTGCGGGCAACATGGAAGAGGCGGTTCTCGCCTCCGCCAAAGTTGAGGTCCGAGATGACGGAGAGGACCCTGATCACGGCTGCACCCGTCCGGGTTCCGCAGCGATCGCGCCCGGCCAGCGGTCCGCATTCTCGACGAGGAGCCGTTCCGCATGGACCAATGCCGCCTCGTCATTGACGTCGATCCAGGGCTCTCGGTGTGGGTAGGCGGCGACCGTGTCGTCCGCCTGGAGCAGGGCATCGATCAGCGCGGGCACGTCGAATCGGCGGCCGGCGGGAACGCGATCGATGGCCCTGCGGTTGAAAACGTATGTCCCGCTCGAGACGGGCACGGACAATTTCGGCTTCTCGCGGTACGCGACGACGCGCTGCCCCGCCAGGTCGAGCATGCCAAACGGAATCGGAAACGGCTGATCGTGAGTGGCGATCGTCGCGGCGGCCTCGCGTTCCCGGTGGTAACGGGCGAGCTGTCCCAGGTCCAGGCTCGTCAGATTGTCGACGTTGACGATCAGGACGTCGTCGATCCATGGCGGCAAGGACGCGACCGCACCGATGGTGCCGAGTTGTTCGGTCTCGACCAGCGCCTCCAGCGTGGCAAACTGCGATTTGGCCAGTGGCCGGCCGTGCGCGTCGATCCACGCGGCGAGAGCGCGTTCCTGCGCGCTGACGGCGACGTAGAGCTGCTTGAACCCGAACCACAGCAATGCCCGCAGATTGCACTCGATTAGAGGCACCCCAAGCACCGTCCGCAGACTCTTGTGTCGACTGGAGCCTCCTGCCCTCATCCGTTCCGATCGACCGCCGGCCATGATCAGCGCGGCGACTGAAGAGCTAGCCATGGGAGGTCCCGCCCGTGAGTTGGGAAACGATCTGCGGCAAGGTGATGCTCCTGCCGCATGAAGGCCAGTGCCGGCTCCTCTCGACGGTGTGAAATCCAGCGCCGCGCGGCAAGCAATCCCGATAAAAAATGAACTCAATGACAAGCGCGAAAATGTAAGCGTGAATGATGCGCTCGTTGCCGCTTGCGCGGCCTGAGCTTCCTGCTCACATTCGCGCGCAGGGCGTGACGGGCGGCGGGGCGGATGGCGACTCTCGTTTTCGATATCGGTGGAACGAGGACGCGAGTCGGCCTCTACGATTCCCGTCATTCGAAGATCGTCCGGTCCACCGCTGCCGCGACACCCAATCATCTCGACCTGCCGGAGGCGCCGTTCGAACGATTGCGCGACGGGCTTCTCTCGCTG
Organism: Deltaproteobacteria bacterium; assembly: GCA_005879535.1. Taxonomy (NCBI): domain Bacteria; kingdom Pseudomonadati; phylum Myxococcota; class Myxococcia; species Deltaproteobacteria bacterium. The sequence goes on from VBKI01000089.1 coordinate 20,675, forward strand.
ATGGGCAGGCTGGGCGACGAGCTCGTCGAGCAGCAAACGGTGCGGGAAGTCGACGTCGCCTTCGCGGGGCCGATCGATCCCGCCGGAAACGTTCTCGCTGCCCCCACGCTCTGGGGCGCCCGTTTGACCTCCCCGTATCCGCTGGGACAGGACATCGCGCGCCGCTGGCCCAACGCGCGCGTCGGGATCCTGAACGACGTCACGGCAGCCGGCTATCGCTATTTGCGATCGAGCGGGGATGACTTCTGCATCGTCACGGTCAGCTCCGGAATCGGCAACAAGGTGTTTGCCAACGGCCGGCCGCTGGTCGGCAAGAATGGGTTGGGCGGAGAGCTGGGGCATCTGCGCGTCGACGACTCCGAGGGAGCGCCGATCTGCGAATGCGGCGGCCGCGGACATCTCGGTGCGGTTTCTTCGGGCCGGGCGGTCCTCGCGTACGCGCGAAAGCACGCGCCGCAGAGCTCTTGCATCGAAGGTTTGACGAGCGGCGATCTCGTCGCCGCGTTCCGCCGCGAAGAGCCCTGGGCCATGAAGATCGTCGAGCGCGGCGCCGGCCCGCTCGGCTGGGCGCTGGCAGCGATGCACCTCGGCCTCGGGATCGAGCGGTTCGTGCTCGTCGGCGGCTTTGCGCTGGCGCTCGGCAACGCCTACCGACAGCTCGTGGCCCGGGCGGCAGATGCCCGCTGCTGGGACGCGCCGGGCGGTTGGGATTCGCGCGTGGAGTTGGGCGTGAACGACGACTTGTCGGGACTGATTGGCGCCGGAATCGCAGGAATGGTGCGGGAGGGGTCCGTATGAAGGTCGGCCGCTACAATTATGCGCATCAGCTCGGAACGGACATCGAGCCGCTGATCGCGGACCTGCGGGCGATGCTGGTCGGCGGTCGGTACGAGCTGACACCCGAAGTGAAGCAGTTCGAAGCGCAGCTCGCGGAATTTCTCGGCGCGAGATACGTCCGGGGCGTCAACACCGGTACCGACGCGCTGGTGGTCGCCCTGCGGGCCCTGGGCATCGGGCCGGGCGACCAGGTCGTCACGCAGGCGAACACGTTCCACGCGACCGTCGGCGCCGTCGACCTGGTCGGCGCCGAACCCGTCCTGGTCGACGTGGATCCGGAGACGTTCCTCATCGACAAGCGGCAGCTCCGCGATGCGATCGGTCCGAGGACGCGCGCGCTGATGCCGGTGCACCTGTACGGCAAGCCGACGCCGATGGCCGAGATCGTTGCGCTGGCCGAAGCGCATGGGCTCTTCGTGATCGAGGACGCTGCACAGGCGATCGGTGCCCGCATCGAGGGGCAGTCGGTGGGCACGTTCGGCCACTTCGGATGCTTCAGCTTCCACCCGAGCAAGAACCTCGCCGCGGCGGGCGACGGCGGAGCAGTCGTGGCGAGAAATGCAGAGCTCGACGAGGCGCTCCGGCGGCAACGCGAGCTCGGACAGGTAGGACAGAACAACCACGTGGTGGTCGGATTCAATACCAAGCTCGACGCGCTGCAGGCGAGGATCCTGTCCTGGAAGCTGCCGCGCCTCGAAGAATGGAACGAGCATCGGCGCAAGGTCGCCGGATGGTATCGCGAACGGCTCGCCGGCCTGCCGCTCGGATTCCAGGCGCGCACCGAGGGCGAAACCCACATCTATCATCTCTTCCAGGTGCGGACGGCCGAGCGGGACTCGCTTCTCGCGCATCTGCGCGCGCGCGACATCGACGTGGTCGTCCGCTATCCGACTCCAATTCACCTGCAGCCGGCATTCGCCGCGAAAGGCTGGAAGGCCGGACAGTTTCCGGTCGCGGAACGACTGGCAAGAGAGCTTCTTTGCCTGCCGATCCGGCCGGACATCGGGATCGATGAGATCGATTACGTCACCGATTGCATCCACGACTTCTTCCAGAACGTGGCGGTCGGGTGAAGCCGATCGTCACCATCCTCGGCGGGAGTACGCCCTTCACGGCCGCGTTGGTGGAGGCGCTTCGCACCGCGTCGGCCGGCATTCCCGCCTGCGAGCTGCGCCTCTTCGGCCAGGACGTCGATGCCCTCGAGAGAATGGCACGCTACGGCGATCGCAGGCTGGCCGCGCTCGGCTGGAGCGTCTCGTCGAGCCGCCGGCTCGACGAGGCCGTCGACGGCGCGGCCGTCGTCGTGAACCAGATCCGCTTCGGCGGCCTTGCGGGCAGGGCGCGCGACGAGGACCTCGCCTGCCGGTTCCAGCTTCCGGCGGATGAAACGCTGGGTCCGTGCGGATTGACCAGCGCGCTGCGCGTCGTTCCCCGAATCCGCGAGCTCGCCGTCGAGCTCGGACGTCTGTGCGCCGATGCGTGGGTGCTCAATCTCTCGAATCCGTTGAGCATCACGACGCGCATGATGATCCGGGCAGGGGCGCCCGCCAGGTGCGTCGGGCTCTGCGAGCTGCCGACGGCGACCGTCGTCGAGACCTGCCGACTTCTGGGGATGTCGTTCGCGGACGTCGAATGGGATTACGCGGGGCTCAATCACCGCGGCTTCGTCTTTTCGCTGAAGCATCGGGGAGAGGATCTCCTCCCGTCGCTCCCCGGCATGCTCGAGGGCCGAACCATCTTCGGCGTCAGCGGAGAGGAGATCCGGCGGGTCGGCGCGGTCCCGCTGAAGTACTTCCGGCTGTCGACCTCCGCCGGCAAGCCGGCCGCGAAAGGTCGGGCTGACTTCCTGCAGGAGCTCAAGGCGACGATTGCGCGGGAGCTCGAGCAGCGGACCGCTCCACCGCCCAGCCTGGCCATGCGCGATCTCTCCTGGTACGACGGCGCGGTCGTTCCGATGATCGCCGCGATCTTCGCGGATGACGGCCGCCGGATGATCGTGAACTGCTTGCGCGACGACGGCCTCGTCCGGGAAGTCCCGGTCCGCGTCTGGCGCTTTGGCGTGGACGTCATCGGGACCGAACCACCGGCTCACCTGGCGCCGTGGCTCCAGCGGTGGGCCGCTCACGAGCGCGCTCTGGTCGAGGCCGTCGAATCCCCGACTCCGGAACGCATCGAGCGCGCGCTGGCGCTCGACCCGGCGGTGCCCGGCGCGAGGGTGCGCGAGATCGGGCAGGCGATATGGGCAGGATATGAGAACTGACAAGCGACCGGATTCATTGCGCATCGCAATCGTCGGCTGCGGCCGGATGGGATTGCAGCACGCCCGCAGTGCGTCGCAGTTGGGCCACCGCATCCGCGTGGCGTGCGACGTCGACGTTGCGCGAGCCTCGGCACTTGCGAGCGAGCATCCCGACTGCGAGGCGGTCACCGACGCCGCGACCGTCCGTTGGGATGAGGTGGACGCCGCTTTCGTCTGCACGCCGCCGTTTGCGCGAGGCCCGGTGGAGCTGTTCGCTGCGCAGGCGGGCGTGCCGCTCTTCCTCGAGAAGCCGATTGGCCTCTCGGCGGCGCAGTGCCTCTCGGCGCTGACGGCCTTTCGCCTCACGGGCACGATCACGTCGGTGGGGTACATGAACCGGTATCGCGCTTCCGTGAGGCGCGCCAGGAGCCTGCTCGGGGGCGAAAGCGTACTCGGCTTCGCCGCGCACTGGGTGTGCGCCGCGTACCGCGTCCCGTGGTGGGGCGATCCGACGCTCTCCGGCGGACAGCTCAACGAGCAATGCACTCACTTGATCGATCTCGCGCGCCACCTCGTCGGGGAAGTCAGCGAGGTGAATGCCTTCGCGCAGCCCAGCCCGAACGGGGGCGGCGGTACCGCAGCGGTCTCCATCCTGCTGCGCTTCCGCAACGGCGCCCTGGGGACCGTGATCTGCGGCTCCCTCGCGAATGAGAAGCAGATCGGATGTCGCGTGTTTACGCCGCGCGGACAGGTCGTCCTGGACGGCTGGGACTTCAAGTGGTCGCCTTCCGCGGCGTTCGGCGACGGAAGCGATCTCGCGCCAGTCGAGGACGTTTTTCTCGCGGAGTGCAGGTCGTTCCTCGACGCCGTCCGCTCCGGAGACGCGAGCGCGATCCGCTGTGACCTGGCGGAGGCGATGAGGACGCAGCGGGTGGTGGATGCGGCGCGCGCGGCGTTGGGTGGGAACGGTCCCCAACCTCTCGTGCCGGAACGGACGGTGGGGGAGGCGGGCCATGCGATCGACTACATTTGACGGAGCGCTGAAGGTCGAGGAAGGCGTTTCCACCAGCAACCTCACGTCGATCGCGACAGCGCGGATCGGCCCTCGGCCTCCGCCTTTGGATTGGGCAGCGGTCTCCATGGATTGCGTGGCGCGCACCCGATACGAGGTCCTGTTCTGCGAATCCCTGCTCGAGCCCCACAGCGCGCTGATCGACGCGATCGGCGACCGGAAGGCCCTGCTCGTCACCACTCCGACGGTCGATCGGATTCATGGCGCCGCGATCCGCGCGGTGTTGCAGAAGACGAATACGGTCTCGACGCTGGTGCTGAATGCGCGTGAAGAGACGAAATCGATGGAGCTCGTCGCGGCGGTGTGCAACGAGGCCCTGTCGCATGGGCTGAACCGGACGGGCGTGTTGATCTCCATGGGAGGAGGCGTGTGTTCCGACATCGTCACGCTTTCCGCCTCGCTCATCCGCCGCGGCGTCGCCCACATTCGCGTGCCCACCACCCTGATCGGGCAGATCGATGCCGGCATCGGCCTGAAGGGCGCGGTGAACTTCTGCGGGAAGAAGAGCTTCGTTGGGTGCTTCCACCCGCCGGAGCAGGTGTTGATCGATCCGGCGTTCCTTCAGAGCCTGCCGCGCAAGTATCTCGTGTCCGGCGTCGCCGAGGCCATCAAGATGGGGATTGCGCGCGACGCCACCCTGTTCGAATTGATCGAGGCCCGGGCGTTCGACCTGGTGACCTCAGGTTTCGACGAACCCGCCGCGGAAGGTCGGGAGCTGCTCCAACGGTCCGTCTGGGGCATGCTCGACGAGCTCCGCCAGAACCCCTACGAGGATCAGGGATACGAGAGGCTGGTGGATTTCGGGCACACCTTCAGTCCGACCCTCGAAGCGGCGCTGGGCTTCGACATCCAGCACGGCGAAGCCGTGGCGATCGACATGGCGATGTCGACGACGATTGCGCGATCGCTGGGATTGATCGGGGCGGATGTCTGGCAGCGCATCGTCAACGTGTTGAGAACCGCTTCCCTGCCCATTTTCGCGAGCCGTCTCGACCTCCAGCTTTGCCGGGATGCCCTCGTCGAAGCGCGCCGGCACCGCGGAGGGTCGATGAACCTGGTGGTACCTGCCGGCCTCGGCCGGGTGGTCTTTCTGAAGGACGCCAATGACCTTCCGGACTCCATACTCGAGAGCTCGCTGGCGTCGCTGTCCTCCTGCGCGGCGGGGATTTCGTGAAGCGTAGAGGACCGGCCGTGGAACGGCAGTACAGGTTCGAAGGATGCACCTTCGAGCGCGTGCGGGCGCACGGCGGCTCGCGCGAGATTTCATTCGCGCGCGTGGTGGCGCGCAATCGAGGGTCGATCCGGTTCATCGATCTCTCCGTGCTCGGGCCCGGAGCGGACATCGGTTGTCATACCCACGACGTGGACAACGAGGAGCTGTACGTCGTGGTGTCCGGACGAGGGCTGATGACGCTGGACGGTCACGAGTTCGAAGTGGGCCCCGGCCACGTCATCCTCAACCGGCCCGGAGGGACGCACGGGCTGAGGAACATCGGCGAGGAGGAGCTGCGCATCGTGGTGATCGAGGTCGAATCGGAGCCGGAAAATCTCCGGGACGGGCCATGAGCCAGCGCGGAAACGGATGGAAGGTCGAGCTGCTGGATACCCTGACGAGGAATCCATGGTTCGGCGTCCTGCTGCAGAAGGTCACCCAGCCCGACGGCTCCAGCGAGCCGTATTACACGATCGACTTTCCCCATCGCGCAGTCGGGGTCGTCGTGCGGCGCGGCGACGAATTCCTCTTCATTCGCCAGTACCGATTCATCGTCGACGAGCACGTCTGGGCCATTCCCTCCGGCGGAGCGGAGAAGGGCGAAAGCGCCGCCGCCGCCGCGGCCAGGGAGATGGAGGAAGAGACGGGTTACCGGCCGTCCAGGCCCCTCGAGCACGTCGTCGGATACTACCCGTCGTACGGATGCGGCAATCAGCGCTTCGAGCTGTTCGTCGCCGAGGATCCGGTGCGCATCCGGGAAACGCACGATCCGCAGGAGGTCATGTCCACGCGCTGGTTCCACAAGGCGGAAGTGCTGGGAATGATCCAGCGGAACGAGATCGTCGACGGGCTTTCGCTGACGCCGGTGCTGCTGGTGCTGCTTCGCGAGGCCTTGTCAGGCGCGAAATCGCCTTGAACCGGCGCCCGGCCTGGCCGAGGGAAATTTTGCGCGTTTGTTTCGTCGCCTCGCGTCGGACTGGACAGTCGCCGAACGCGCGCTACCCATTGAGCGAAAGGATTGACCGTCATGGTGAAGACGTTCGTCTTCTTGCTCTCCGTCGTGCTCGCCGCGCCCGCAGTGCTCGCGCAAGCAGGACCTCCCCCTCCGCCGCCCGACGACGCCCAGCCCGTTGCTCCGCCGCCGGAATCACAACCACCGCCGCCGCCTGCTGCCGCACCTCCGACGTCGCAACCGATCGAGCCGCCGCAGGCGACGGGTAACACGTCGGCCGCTCCCTCGAGCGTACCCGGGGAATGGGTCTACACGACGCAATACGGCTGGGTGTGGATGCCGTACGACCAGCAGTACACGCACGTCGTCGAGACCAGCGGCGTCGCGTACATGTTCGTGTTCTATCCCGGGTTCGGATGGCGCTGGGTCCTGTCGCCCTGGGTGTTCGGGCTCGGCCCGCGGCCGCACTTCGCTCATGGCCCCGGCCGGTTCGCCTGGTATGCGCGCCCGTGGTTCCGGGCACATCCCCTGGTTCGCCGCAAAGTCGTTCGAACGCACCGCCGCTGAGCCGCTACTGCGCCCAGCGCCAGGCGTCGCGCCAGGCGCTGCCGCCGCGGTCGATCGCGGCGAACACCACGAAGGCCTGCGGAGGTACGGCAGCGATGTCCACCGGGTAGGGGAGGATGCTGCGCTCGCGGAGCGAGTGATCGAACTGGGGAAGGGGGAGCTCGCTCCAGTGCGCGCCGCCGTCGGTGGAGGACAGGAGCTCGAACGCTCCGCCGGGCGCGCTGCCTGGCCCCGGCCGTCCGGAACCGAGGGCGATCTCTCCTTCGGCGTCGCTTTCGTTCGCCATCGTATCGACGAGCGAGTCCCAGAACTGCTGCGTCGGCACATAGGCATAGAGCAGCTTGTCTCCCGCGATCCCCGTCAGCCGCCGCCCCGAGTTGAAGCGCGCGAGGAGTCGCTGCGGATCGAGGAGCGTGAGGAACATCTCGGACGGCACGGCGCGCGCAGCGGGCTGCGCTGGCTGCGCCGGCTGCGCCGGCGGCGCGCTGCCGCGGCCCCCACGACGGCCACGGCCGCCGCCAGCAGGTCCGCCGCCTCCCGCGCGTCCGCCACCGCGGTCTGATCTGCGAGGCGTGTCCGGTGCCCGTTCGACCGTCAAATGTGCCCGCCACTGTCGTTCCAGCACGGCGCGAACGGCCACGGGCGCCTCGTCCATGCGCGCCCACGTCGCGCCCTCGTCCGTGGAACGAAACGCCGGAGCGGCGATCGCGTGGAGCAGCTTGTCGCGGCCAGGGAAGCCGAACGAAGCGCGCAATGCGCTCGCGTCGATGCGAGCGCCGCGAAGCTGCCCGTCCAGCGCCGCAGCCAACTGCGGCGATCGCCGCACCAGCGCCGCTCCCTCGATCATCGGGTCGGCCGCGACGGCCCACACTTTGCCGTCCACCACGGCGAGCCACGCGTCGAGGGCCAGGGAGCTCCGCTGCCAGAGCGTACCCCCGTCGTGCGTGACCCACACGGCATCCAGGCCGGCCCGCCTGGAGTCGCGGCCATCGACGAAGGTCAGCGCCGCCACCGCCGCGTCAGAGGTCGCATCCAGGAGCGTCGTCAGCGGTGGGGTCTCGCGCGCGGCCCGGACGGACATGTAGATGCTCTGCCGATCGACGGCGATGCTGCGCGCGCGCCAGCCGGCGGGGATCTGCGGTGTCAACGTCTTCCAGCTCTGGGCGCAGTCCTGCGACACGTACAGGTGTCCGGCCGACGCTGCGTAGATGGCTCCTCCCGCCACGGCGAGCGCCTCGACCGCCATCTCGTTCGAGGAGCGCCAAGTCTTCCCCCCGTCCCTCGAACAATGGATGTGTGCTCCCCCGAGGCCGACGATGATGGATCCGTCGAACATCACGTCGCGAAAGCGTCCGTCCGTCTGCGCAAACGTCCAGTCCGCGCCGGCGTCCGTGGAGACGAACACGCCGTCGTGCGGCTGGGAGACGACCGTCGCGATGGTCGTGTCCGACCCGAAGACGGCCTCGATCCGCGCATCGTCCCGCGTCGAGGTGAAGAGATGGAAGCGCTTCCGCTCGTAGCGCAGGGTCATCGCCGAGGGTCCCGGCGGCGGCGGATCCAGCGGCAGGGCGCGATAGGTGGCGCAGGCGGCCAGCGCGACGAAGACGATCCGCCACATGCCGCCACGGACTCGCGTGCGAGAGTCGAAGTTACGTTTCGGATTGTGTCTCACAAGCCCGGACATCGCGATCATCCGCCTCGCATGCGCGGTCGGCGCGTCGAACTGACGTGACAGCATGCCGCAATCGTGGCATCCCGGGGCCGATCCGCCGTCAAGGAGACCCGAAATGCAAAAGATCACGCCGTTCCTTTGGTTCGACACACAAGGGGAGGAAGCCGCGAAGTTCTACATCTCGATCTTCAGGAATTCGAAGATCACCGGCACGACCCGATATGGAGAGGCGGGCCCCGGTCCGAAGGGCTCGGTCATGACGGTGGCGTTCAACCTCGACGGGCAGGACTTCGTGGCGCTGAACGGCGGCCCGCAGTTCAAGTTCACCGAGGCCGTCTCGTTCGTAGCGAACTGCGAGACGCAGCAGGAAGTGGACGACCTGTGGGAGAAGTTGTCCGCGGGTGGGGAGCGGTCGAGATGTGGCTGGCTCAAGGACAAGTTCGGTCTCTCCTGGCAGGTGGTCCCCACCGTTCTGGGACAGCTGTTGCAGGACAAGGATCCGGCAAAGTCCGGGCGCGTGATGGAGACGATGCTTCAGATGGACAAGCTCGACATCAGGAAGCTGAAGCAGGCGCACGCCGGAGGCTGATTACCGAGGGAGCTCGACCCGGAATGTGGAACCGAGGCCCGGCTCGCTCATGAGCTGGATGGTGCCGCCGTGCGCCTCGATCACCTTTCTCGTGATCCAGAGGCCGAGGCCGAATCCGCCGAATCGGCGGCGGGAGACGGCGCGCTCGAAGCGCTCGAAGACCCTTCTCTGATCGGCGGGATTGATGCCGATGCCGTGATCGCGGACTTCGAGCACGACGCGCTCCCCGTTCTCGCTGAGCTGGACTTCCACCGGCTTGCCGGCGCCGTACTTCACGGCATTGCTGATCAGGTTGTCGATCACCTGGTCGAGCCGCAGCGGGTCCCAGCGCCCGGTGAGCTTTCCTTCCGACTGCATCTCGACCCGACAGCCAGCGGTCGCGAGTTGTCCCTCGAATCGCGCGAGGCTCTCGCGCACCGACGACGCCAGATCCACCTCCTCGCGCTGGAGCTGGAAGGTGCCGGTCGCCACGCGCGACACCTCGAGCAGCTCGCCGATCAGTTTCGCCATCCGGAAGAGAAGCCGATTCGCGGTCTCCATGCTTTGCAACGTCTCCTCACGACTCGGTCCTGCTTCGGATCGCTGCAGCCGATGGAGGAGGTTCTGTACATGGAGCGAGAGCGCCGTCAGCGGCGTGCGCAGCTCGTGGGAGGCGATGGAGAGGAACTCGTCGCGGGCGTCGACGGCGCGATTGCGCTCGGCGATGGCCGCGCCGAGGACCAGCGCGGTTGCCGCCGCGATGCCCATGAACGCCTGCAGGCCGAGGAGCGAGTCGGCAAGGACGGCCTGTGCGAACGGGCCGAAGCCCATCACGGTGCCCGCGGTGGCGATGGTGGAGACGAGGAAGACCGAGACGGCCGCGCCGTACTGGCCAAAGCGCAGCGCTGCCCACGCCAGCAGCGGGAAGAGCAGGTACGGGTGGCGATACAACGTGATCGAGCCCGGAAACAGGTTGCCGAAGACTAGCAGCGCGAACGTGACGAGTGCGCAAGCGAGAAACACCCCCTCCGTTACGATCGCCGGCAACCTGCGCACCGGCGGCCTTGCCCAGAAGACGAACAGCAGCGGCGCCACCACCAGATCGCCCAGCGTGTCGCCGATCCACCACGCCCGAAGCGTTTGGCCCACGTCGGCGGCCTGGACGATGCCGCCGACGCGAAGGCTCTCGACGCCGATGAACGCGCTCAACGCCGTGCTTCCGATCGCGGCGGCGAAGATCAGGACCACCACATCGGACACGCGGTCCAGCCGGGGCTGGAAGCGCATGCGTTGGAGAAGCCACGCGCCGACCACCGCTTCCAGCGTATTGCCGCAGGCGATGGCTAACGCGACCAGGAGCGGGGCGCCGTGGACCAGGTTCACGAGGAGCGCGGCTGCGAACACGGCGGGCCAGAGTGAAAACCCGTAAAGGTAGAGAGCAACGAGCGCGATACCGGTCGGCGGCCAGACCAGCGTGGCGAATCCCGCCAACGAACAGAAGAGCGCAGCCCAACAGCAGCTTCGTATTGCCCTTCCCCGCGCCCATGCGCCGCAATCTCCCCGGTTGGAGCGCGGTGTCTACCAGCATCGGCGTGGAGTCGCATCTGGTATGTTCCGGCCGGGAAGGGAGAGAGCGAGCGATGCCGACCGGATTCGTCGAAGCCGATCTGAAGAGCGAGGTCGCATCGCTGGACGAGTTGCTCAGGGTCACCCGCGTCCGCTTTCGCCGGGGCGAAACCGGGTTTGCTTCTTCGCAGAAGCTCATCGATCTGGACCTGGAGATTCGCAATGCGCTGCAGCGTCCGCTCTCGGCGGATCTACAGGTCGAAGTCCGCCGCTTGACGGCGCGTCTTCGCGCCCTCGATCCTCACTGAGCCAATCGCCGTTCAGGGAGCCGCGGCGGTACCCCCGATCGCATTCGGGCATCGCGCAAACCGGCGATCCGGTCCATAGTGTCTGCGTGGCATCGTCCGTGGTCGAGGATTTCCCGCCTTCAACCCGAGCGGCATCGCGGCTCATCGGCGGGGAGCTGCTGGCTCTGGCGGCCTCGTCGCTGCTCTATCCTTTCGGACTCGATGCCAGCCGGAAGCGGACGGCACGACGGGCGGAGCAGCGCACCGTCGTCTTCGTCCACGGCTACCTGGGAAATCGCTCGTCGTTCTACCCGCTGGCCTTTTTCCTGAGGATGCTCGGCATCGGTCCGCTGCTCTCGTTCAGCTACTCCGCGGCGCAGGGGATCGAGGGCGCAGCCATCGAGCTGCGCAACTCGCTGCGTCACCGCGTTCGCGGCGGTCGCATCGATCTCGTCTGTCACAGCCTGGGTGGCCTGATCGCGCGGACCTGGCTGCAGCTCCTCGGCGGCGCGCGGCGCGTCGATCGCTGCATCCTGCTCGGCACGCCCGACCGGGGCACCTACAACGCCTACTGGCTCCTCTCCCGGATCGGTCGCGAGGTGCGTCCCGATTCGCCCCTCATCCGTCGGCTGGACGCCTCGCGCGCAGCCGCTTCGTCGGTGCGGTTCTCGTCGATCGTCGCCGGCTCCGACAACATCGTCATCCCGCGCGTGTTCTCCGCGGCGGAGGGCGAGGTCATCCACCTGCCCGACGTCGGGCACATGGGTCTGCTCTTCTCGCCGGCGGTCTTCCGCGCCGTCCACCAGCGGCTGCTGCTCGCCAGTGGGCGACCGGAGGATTGAAGAGAGCATGGTCAGCGACAAAGAGCGCCGCATCGCCCTGTTCATCGATTTCGAGAACCTCGTGACGAACACGGGGATCAGCCCCTCGACGTTCGATCTGCAGCCGGCGATGGACCGGCTGCTCGAGCGGGGCAAGGTCGTCTTCCGTCGGGCGTATTGCGACTGGTCGCGGTTTCGCGAGGCGACCCGCCGGTTGCACGACTTCGGAGTGGAGTTGATCGACGTTCCACCCTCGACCCGAGCCGGCAAGAACGGCGCCGACATGCGGCTGGTCATCGACGCGCTCGAGCTGTGCTACGCCCGCGAGCATATCGATACCTTTGCGATCGCCTCCGGCGACAGCGACTTCTGTCCGCTGGCGTACAAGCTGCGTGAGAACAACCGGATGCTGATCGGGCTGGGCGTGAAGGGAGCGACCTCGCCGTTGTTCGTGAAGGCTTGCGACGAATTCGTCTACCTCAAGCCGCCAACAACCACGACGAAGGCAGCTGCTCGCCGCGAGTCGCCGCGAAAGACATCCGGGGAACGTGCCGCGCGCGAGATTCCGCCGATTGCCCGCGAGGTCGTCGCCGGCCTGCTCGCGCGCGCAACGGGTCCGTTGAACCCGTCATTGATCAAGGAGACCATCGTCCGCAAGGAGCCCGACTTCGACGAGCGGGAGGCAGGATTCTCCACCTTCAGCAGGTTGCTGCAAGAGATGGAACGGCAGGGCCTGCTCAAGCGCCAGCAGCTGAACGGGCGCCAATGGTACGTACTGCCGCCGGATGCGGCGGGTTCCGAGAAAGAAACGGGTCGCGGTGAGGACCGGAACGATGCACCGTCGGATGCGCAGAGGCGAGAGAGTGACTAGCTTTCCTGGCGCTCCGGATGAGCGCGGTGCTCGGGAGGAGCGATGTCGGAACTACCGGTCAATGGGGGACCCAGAGTCGCGATGACGCAGGTCATCGGGGCCCGGGACGGCGGCAACGGCGCCGGTGAACTGCTTGGCGAAATCGAGTCCGTCGGCGTCAGCGTCGGATGGAACCGCGTCACGCTGTCGGAAACGGCCCGCGCCGCGCTGCACGCCATTCTCGAGCGCAATGGCGGCGTGATGGATCGTTCATTCGAGCTGAGGCACGGGGCGCTCAAGCTGCTTCGCTGCCGGATGCTCAGCGCCGGCACGCGCTCGCAGCTCACCTTCGACGGCAGCGAACGGCACGGACGCCGCTCCTGACGATTCGAGAATCCGCCGGATTCAGGAGATCCAGCGCGCCGCGTGCGTGGGGCACGTCGCGAGCCACGGCTGCTGCTGAAGCGCGTCGCGGTCGAGGTTCACCCCGCAGACCTCACATCTGCCGAACGCGTCGGTATCGAAGGCCTTGATGGCGCGGTCGATCTGCTCGAGGAAGTTTCGCAGCCGCAACTCGGGATCCTGATCGGGACCGGAGGGCACCGGCAGCGAGGCGAGGTCTACCTCCTTGCCGGAGAGAACTGCCTCGAGGAGATCCGCGACGTCCTGGCCCTTGTGCAGCAACGCGGACTTCCAGGCAGGATCGGCCCTCATGCAGGCTCCGGTGGCGCGCGCCGCTCGGCGCCTCAGCGCGGCCGCGCGTCGGCGAACGCGTCAAGCCAGGTATCGCCCTGGCCCTCGATGGATCGCACGGTTCCTCCCGCGCCGTTGCCGACCTTGCAGCTGTACCGGGCGAGGCGACCGCGCCGCATTCCGCGCCGCGGGCGAAATTCGATGGTGGCGCTCGCGCCCCAGCGTCTGGCCGCTTCGGCCCGGGCCTCGTCCGGCGTCATGTCCTTCATCGGGCTCCTGTCAGAGCGGACCAAGCACGCGCCGTAGCGTCGCGTGATCGTGCGATCCGGCCTCTGGCATTTACCACGAAGCGGGCGGTGGCGTCCTATCGGGCGATCGCGACGACCATGCTCGCCGCATACTCGTTCGCTACGGCTTTCGGTAATCGACGCCATCTGCAGCGACGGACGCGGCATCATCGCCGGGAGCGACAAACAGACGCAAGGCGCGTCTCGGAAGTGAAGCCATGACAGATCGGGTTGCGAAGTCCAACCGGGAGGCACATGCTCCCGCCCGCCGACCACGCCGGTCGGTGACGAGGTCATCATGCGAAAGCTCGCAGCCGCTGTCGCCATCGCGTTTGCCGCCCTGTCCGCGCAGGCCGTCTGGGCCTGCGACCAAAAGACGGACACCGCCGAGCAGCCGCAGCAGAAGCCGGCCGTCGCCGAGAAGGTGCAGAAGCAAAACAAGCAAAAGAAGGCGAAGAAGACCGAGAAGACCGAGCGGTCGGAAAACACCGCGGTCGCCCGCGCCGACAAGTAGCTCGCCGTCTCATCCGGCCGTTGCGCGGTGCGTTCCGGTCCGGGGCAGGTTATAGAGCCCGTCGGCCATGAATCGGAAGCAGACGGGCTTCAACCTTGCATTTGTGCTCATCGCAGTGATGGGCGTGCTGGTCGTGCAGGACTTCTGGGCGCGGCGGCAAGCGGTCGCTACCATTCCCTACAGCGAGTTCCAGAAGCTGGTCCGCGAAGACAAGGTTGCCAGCGTCGTCGTCGGGCAGGACCAGCTATCGGGCGAGCTGAAGGAACCGATCAACGGCAAGAAGCGATTCGTCGCCGTCCGCGTCGATGCGGACATCGCCAAGGAGCTGGACCAGCACGGCGTCGAGTACCGCGGGCAGTTCGACTCGAACTTCATCACCATGCTCCTGTCGTGGATCGTACCGACGGCCTTGTTCTTCGGCATCTGGGTCTTTCTCGGCCGCCGGATGGCGAAACAGCTCGGCGGACCCGGCGGCGGCCTGATGGCCATCGGCAAGTCGAAGGCCAGGGTGTACGTCGAGACGGACACGAAGGTCACCTTCGCGGACGTCGCGGGAGTCGACGAGGCGAAGGCCGAGCTGCAGGAAGTGGTCTCGTTCCTCAAGGACCCGAAGGAGCACGGACGGCTCGGCGCTCGGATGCCGAAGGGGGTCCTGCTGGTCGGTCCTCCGGGCACGGGCAAGACGCTCCTCGCCAAGGCAGTTGCCGGTGAGGCCGGGGTAGCGTTCTTCTCCATCTCCGGGTCGGAATTCGTGGAGATGTTCGTCGGCGTGGGCGCCGCCCGGGTGCGCGACCTGTTCGAGCAGGCCCGCGCCAAGGCGCCATGCATCATCTTCATCGACGAGCTGGACGCGCTGGGCCGCGCCCGCGGCGCCGTTCCGGGGCTCGGCGGTCACGACGAGAAGGAACAGACGCTGAACCAGTTGCTCGTCGAGATGGACGGGTTCGACCCGACCTCCGGGATCGTCCTGATCGCCGCGACCAACCGGCCCGAGATCCTCGATCCCGCACTGCTGCGGGCGGGTCGCTTCGACCGGCAAGTCCTCGTCGACCGGCCGGACCGCATCGGGCGCGAGGAGATCCTGAGGGTGCACACGCGCAAGGTGCTCCTCGCCGCGGACGTCAAGCTCGAGGAAGTCGCTGCGCTCACCCCGGGTTTCACCGGAGCCGACCTCGCGAACCTCGTGAACGAGGCCGCCCTGGTCGCCACCCGCCGCGGCGCCAACCAGATCGCCATGAACGACTTCAACTTGGCCATCGAGCGGATCGTGGCGGGGCTGGAAAAGAAGAACCGGCTGCTCAATCCGCGCGAGCGCGAGATCGTCGCCCATCACGAGATGGGCCACGCATTGGTTGCGGCGGCGCTTCCCGGCACCGATGCGGTGCACAAGATCTCGATCATTCCGCGGGGAATCGGGGCCCTCGGCTACACCATCCAGCGTCCCACCGAGGATCGCTACCTGATGACGCGCGAGGAGTTGGACAACAAGATGGCGGTCCTGCTCGGCGGTCGTGCGGCGGAGCATCTCGTCTTCGGACATCTCTCGACCGGCGCCGCCGACGACCTGGCGAAGGCCACGGACATCGCCCGCAGCATGGTGACCCGATTCGGCATGGGCACTGCGCTCGGTCCGGTGACGTACCAGACGGAGCCGAGCTCGTTCCTCGGACAGGCCTTCGGATCGCAACGGCTCTACGGCGAGGAGACGGCGAGGGAGATCGACGTCGCGGTCCGCGGCATCATCGAGGCGCAGTTCCAGCGCGCGCGAGCGCTGCTCGCGACGAACCGCGCGCTCCTCGACGAGGCGGCCCGCGTGCTCCTGGCGAAGGAGACGCTCGCAGGGGAAGAGCTGGAAGGCATCCTCGGGCGCGTGGGGAAAGAATCAGGCCCGCGCATCGCCGCTACTGCGTAGTTCAGCACGCATCAGATTCCCTTCCGGCGGAGTCGCCAGCCGATTCGCCGGTGCGCATCGTCCGCCCGTCAGCTCAGTTGGCTGCGGAGCGTCCATGAGCACGCGGTGTTCAGTGGTGACCAGGACATGGATCTGGATCGCCGTCGCATTGGCGGTGGGAGCATTGACCGGGGTCGTCAGCGCCGGTCGTTCCCCAGCGAACGCCGAGCCTGCGGCAAAGTTCTCTGCAATGCCCTGAGACTCAGCCCGTATCCGAACGGTGACATGACGTCTTGACGTCGAGGGCCGACGCGGATCCCATCCGCCGCAACCAGCGCACGTTGGCGGCGAGGGCGCTCCGCAGGGTAGGCTCGCAGCGGTATTGCACTCGATGCGCGGTGCAGGTCTCCTCGACGATTCTGGAGAGCGCCGGATAGTGCAGGTGGCAGACGCGCGGGAACAAGTGGTGCTCCACCTGGAAATTGAGCCCTCCGAGATACCAGCCCAGCAGCGTGTTGCCCCGCGCGAAGTCTACCGTCGTCGCCAGCTGATGCTCGGCCCAGTCGGACTCGACGTCGCGGCTGCCGATGAATTCAGCCTCGTCCACGCAGTGCGCCAGCTGGAAGGCGTTGGCGAGTACGTTGCCGAGGACAAAGAGGGCGAGAGCCCAGATCAGCACCAGCCCCCATGAGGGATGGAGAAGGGCAGGCAGCAAGAACGCCCAACAGATGAAGAGCGCCTTTCCCGCCAGCGCGATGACCAGCGTTCGCCCGCGCGCAGCCGGGAACTGGCGCCCGGCGATGCGGCCGGTGGCGAGCTCGCGAGCGTCGTCGACGAACCACCACTGGAGAGGGAAGAGGCCGTAGAGGAGCCATACGTACAAGTGCTGGAAACGATGGTGCCACCGCCGCGACTGCCACGGCGCGAGGCGCAACAGCGGGCTGCCGGCCTCGATGTCCGGATCGAGCCCGGACACGTTCGGGTATGCGTGGTGCATGACGTTGTGCTTGAGGCGCCAGAGGAAAGAGCTCGCGCCCAGCAGATCGAGCGTGAACGACATGATTCCGTTCACGCGCGCGCTCGAGGAAGTGCCTCCGTGGTTCGCGTCGTGCATGACCGAGAATCCCACCCCGGCCACGGCCAGCCCGACGGAGATGCTCAGCAGCGCCGCCTGCCAGGCGTAGAGCGGAACGAACATCAGCAGGCCGTAAGACATGGCGAGCCACGAGATCAAGGCGGCGGTCTTCGCGCCCATCGCCCAGCCGCCGTGACGCGAGCGCGCGGCGCCCTCGAAAAACTCCTCCACGCGACGCGTGAGATCGGTATGGAAGGGTCCCCGCGCCGGAAACCGGACGCGCTCGAACTCGTTCGGCATATGTCTCCAGGAAGCGATTGATCGAACGGGTGAATCTGCTTCAGACGATAGGTGCCGCCGGTCACCGGCGTGTCACCCTCGAACGGGGCGAGCGCTCGCCCGAGAACGCCATGTAGCAGGATAGGCGCTGACTCAGAGCCCGGCAAAGAAAGCGCCGATGTCCTGCGCGAGCAACTGCGGTTCCTCCGTCGCGGCGAAGTGACCACCCCGCGGCATCGGGGTCCAGCGCCGCAGATCATAGAGACGCGCGGCCCATTCGCGCGGCGGAATGCCTTCGCTGATGAGCTCGTTTGCGAAGATGGCGATCGCGGTGGGGACGCGGACAAGGTCCTGCGGCCCAATCGGAACGCGGAACCATCGGTTGTCGTAATAGTCGCGCATCGACGACGTGATGGTCCCCGTCGCCCAGTAGATGGTCAGATTGGTGAGAAGGAAGTCGCGTGAGAATCGCCGGTCGGCGTCTCCGCCGGAGTCGGCCCACGAGCGCCATTTCTCGAGGATCCAGGCGGCGAGCCCGGCGGGCGAGTCGTTCAGTGCGTATCCGAGCGTCTGCGGCTTGGTGCCCTGGATCGCCTTGTAGCCGTTCTCGGCCTGCCAGAACCTGTCGTTGCGCTCGACGTAGTCTCTCTCCGCGTCCGAGAGGGGTCGCGCATCGGGCCCGACGTACGGGGGGATCTCCAGGTTGCTGAGATGGAGACCGATCATCGGCTGCGGCTCGTCCAGTGCCATCAGCGTCGAGACTCCCGCCCCGAAGTCGCTCCCGTGGGCCGCATAGCGCGCGTACCCGAGCCCGCGCATCAGCCGATGCCACAGCGAAGCCGTGAACCGGTAGTTCACGCCCGTGCGCGGAGGCCGTTCCGAGAAGCCGTAGCCCGGCAACGAAGGAATGACGACGTCGAACGCCGGCCCCTCGATGCCGTGCGCTTCCGGATCGGTCAGCAGCGGCAGGAGCGGGAGCAGCTCGATGAACGTGCTCGGCCAGCCGTGCGTCAGGATGAGCGGAAGTCCCCGCCCGCGCCGAGCCTTCTCGTGCACGAAATGGATGTGCACGCCGTCCAGGTCGGCGCGGAAATGCCGGAGGCCGTTCAGCTTGCGTTCCTGCGCGCGCCAGTCGAATCCGTCAGCCCAGTACGCCAGGATTCGCTTCAGGTAATCGAGGTTGGTGCCCTGGTCCCACCCGGTTCCAGGCACCTGATCGGGCCAGCGCGTGTTCAGGATGCGCGAGCGCAGATCGGCGAGGACCGAGGCGTCGACCTCTATCTTGAACGGCTCGATGCGCATCGCGCGATCGTGCCTCGCTTCACAAATGCAAACAATCGCAAAACGCCGGCGCAACAACTTCGGCGCCGCGCCGCGTGTCCGGAAATGCAGACAGTCCGGCGCCGCATGACGCGGCATCCGCGGTTCACAGGAGGAACATGATGATGCGATCAGTGTTCGGCTTCCTTGCCGCAGCGGCGGTGTGCGGCTGCGGCACAGACAGCAGCTCCATTTCGAGCGCGCTCACCAGCACCGCCACGTCCGCGTCGAGCGACGGAGGAACTCGCGGCACACCGTCGGCCGAAGACATCGCCGCCTGCAGCGGCAAGGCGGCCGGCGACGCCTGTACCGACATCTACGACGGCGGCGATCCGGGCACCTGCCAGCTGGCCGCGGACGGAACCACCCTCGCGTGCAGCGAACAGCACGGGGACGGTGGCCACCCCTGCGGGCCCTGACGCTGCAGCACGAGTTGGGTCGCGGGCTTCCCCTCCCCTGACCCATACGGGGGCGGCGCCGTCCGGGGTCGGCGCCGCCCCTGGCTTTTGTGACAGACTGGCCCCATGAGGAAATCGTCGGAATCCCTCTGGCTTCGGACGGTTGCCGATCCTGGTTTCCCGGCCCTCACCGGCGATGCCACCGTGGACGTCTGCGTCGTGGGCGGCGGGATGGCGGGCGTCACCGCAGCGCGTCTGCTCCAGCGAGCCGGCAAGCGCGTCGCCCTCCTCGACCAGGGAAAGATCGGCAACGGCGTGACAGGCTTCACCACCGCGCACCTGACCGAAGCGCTCGATACCCGCTACTTCGAGCTGCGCAAGACGTTCGGCAACGATGGCGCGCGGCTTGCGGCCCAGTCGCATCGCGCGGCGATCGAACACATCGCACGGACCGTCGACGAGGAGAAGCTCGACTGCGGTTTCCGCTATCTGCCCGGGTATCTGTACTCGGAGGAGTCGCCGGATCAGATCGTCCAGGAGCACGAGGCGGCGCGGGCTTGCGGGATCGAGGTTGCCGTTCTCGACCGGGCACCGTTGCCGTTCCCCACGAAGAAGGCGCTCCGGTTCGAGCGGCAGGGGCAGTTCCATCCGCTGCGGTATCTGCTGCCGCTCGCGCGGCAGGTCGCGCAGCGGGGCGGCTTGGTGCACGAGCAGACGCGCGCGCTGGACGTCAGGGACGGCGAGCCCTGCACCGTGCGGACGGCGCAGGGCTTGGTGAGGGCGACGCACGTGCTCGTCTGCACGCACACGCCGGTGAACGACAAGTTCTTCATGCACACGAAGCTCGCCCAGTACCGATCGTACGTCGTCACGGCCCGCCCGGTGCAGCGCATCGACGGTCTCTTCTGGGATGATGCCGACCCGTACCACTACTTGCGCATGCACGATGGGCAGCTCATCGCCGGCGGCGAGGATCACAAGGTGGGACAGAAAGCGAACACGAACGAGGCCTACGATCGCCTCGGCGAGTACGTGCGCGCCCGATTCGACGCGGCGGTCGAGGGCGAGTGGTCGGCGCAGGTCGTGGAGCCGGTGGACGGACTGCCCTACATCGGTCGCAATTCGCTCAACGCGCACGTCTTCGTCGCGACCGGATTCTCCGGGAACGGCATGACCGGCGGAACGCTGGCGGCGATGCTGCTCGCCGACCTCGTGCTCGGGAAGTCGAACGTCTGGGAATCCCTGTACAAGGCAACGCGCCTCAGCGCCGGCGCCGCGCTCGAATGGACGAAGGAAAATGTCGACTATCCGTTGCACCTCGTGGTCGGGGCACTGAAGGGCGCCCCGGCGGACGCTCTCGAAAGCGTCGCGCGCGGAGAGGGGCGCATCGTGACCGTCGCGGGCAAGAAGGTGGCGGCCTTCCGCGACGAGGATGGCAAGCTCACGCTGCTCTCGCCGACCTGCACGCACATGGCGTGCACGGTGAGGTGGAACCCAGCGGAGAAATCGTGGGATTGCCCCTGTCACGGCGCGCGGTATGACGTCGAGGGCGAAGTGCTGAACGGGCCCGCGATCAAGCCGCTAGCGAAAAAGCAGCCATGAACATTGCCGCGCAGGTGCTGGAGGTCGCGCGACGGTTTCCCGAGCGCCCCGCGATCACCGCCGACTCCGCCACCCTGACGTACGCGCAGCTTGCCAGCCGCGCAGCCCGGCTCGGCGCTGCGCTCCGCGCGCGGTCCGGAGGTTCCGGAGCGCGCGTCGTTCTCTACCTCGAGAACTGTCCCGAGTTCTTCGAGATCCTGCTCGGTTGCTGGAGCGCGGGATTGTGCGCGGTTCCCGTGAATGCGCGGCTCCATCCGAAAGAGGTCGCGTGGATTGTCGAAAAGACGAAGTCGAGGCTCGTTTTCGTCACCCCTGCGCTTGCCGACGCCGTCGCGAGCGGTCCTGGACTGACGGTGATCTCCACCGGCGGCAGCGATTATCAGGCGCTCCTCGCTGCCGAACCGATCGTTCCCCCGCCTGCGGCAGCCGACGATCCCGCCTGGGTATTCTTCACCAGCGGCACCACCGGCCGCCCCAAAGGCGCTGTCCTGACGCACCGCAATCTAATGTCGATGAGCCACGCCTACTACGCGGACATCGATTTCATCGACGAGCACGACACGGATCTGCACGCGGCGCCGCTCTCACACGGCTCGGGCCTCTACGCCATTCCGCACCTGCTCAAGGGGTCGCATCAGGTCGTGCTCGGCGGGTTCGAAGCGGCGCGCGTGTGCGACGCGATCGCGCAACACGAGAACGTCAGCTTCTTCGCCGCGCCGACGATGGTGACGCGTCTGGTGCAGAGCGAAGCCGCGCGGACAGCCGGCTTCGCAAACCTCAAGACCATCATCTACGGCGGGGCTCCCATGTACGTCGCCGATCTGAAGCGCGCGCTGGCGCTCTTCGGGCCGCGTCTCTATCAGCTGTTCGGACAGGGCGAGTCACCGATGACGATCACCGGGCTCTCCAAGCAGTTGCACGCGGCGGCCGATCACCCTCGATACGAAACCTTGCTCGCGTCCTGCGGCTACGCCCGGACGGGCGTCGAGGTGAAGATCGTGGACGAGCAGGACCGCGAGCTCCCGCCTGGCGAAGTGGGGGAGGTGATGACGCGGAGCGAAGCGGTGATGCAGGGCTATCTGGACGAGCCTGCCGCGACCGCGGAGACGCTGCGCGGCGGTTGGTTGCACACCGGCGACGTGGGATCGATGGATGCGGACGGGCTGCTCACGCTAAGGGACCGCTCGAAGGATCTGATCATCAGTGGCGGCAGCAACATCTATCCGCGGGAAATCGAGGAGGTGCTGCTACGGCATCCCGGCGTGCTGGAAGCGGCGGTGGTGGGGCGGCCTCATCGGGAGTGGGGCGAGGAGGTGATCGCCTTCGTCGTCGCACGGCCTGGCGCGTCGGTGTCACAGGCGGCGCTCGACGCCATCTGTCTCGACAACATCGCCCGCTACAAGCGGCCGCGCGAGTATCGTTTCGTCGACGCGCTGCCGAAGAACAACTACGGCAAGGTGCTGAAGACGGAGCTGCGCCACAAGCTCGGGGAAAACGGGAAGCCGTAATGCCTTCAGCGCGGGTCCCACTCGCGCGCGGCTTGTGATACGCGGGGGCATGCAACGATTTCCCTTCCTTTCGCTTTTCATCCCCGCCCTCTGCCTCGCCTGCGTCACGACGTCGACGCACGAAAAGGGCATCGCCGATCTGAACGAGCAGCATCAAAAGGAGCTGGAGAAGACCCGTGCCGACGAGGCTGCGAGGCTCGCCGAGATGGAGAAGGCGCGCAAGGATCTGGAGACGAAGCTCACCGACGCGCAGAAGCGGGCCGACGAGCTGAACAAGGTCCTGCAGGGAACCGCCGCGGACAAGGAGAAGCTCGACAAGCTCCTGCAGGCGACCAACGCGCAGCTCGAGGACCTGGGTCGGCAGAAGGCTGCCGCCGAAGCGCGCGCGGCGACGTACAAGTCTCTCACCGACCGGTTGCGCTCGATGATCGATGCCGGAAAGCTCTCCGTCCGGATCCGCAAGGGGCGGATGCTCATCTCCCTGCCCAACGACGTGCTCTTCGACTCGGGCAGCGCGGTACTCAAGAGGGCCGGACAGGATGCGGTCGCCCAGGTGGCGCAGGCCCTCGCGGGATTCAGCGATCGCCAGTTCCTGGTGGCCGGTCACACCGACGACAAGCCCATCCGGAGCGCGCGATTTCCGTCCAACTGGGAGCTTTCCACGGAGAGGGCGGTGGTGGTGACGCGCTTTCTGGTGAGCAAGGGAATGAAGCCGGATTCGCTGGGCGCGGTGGGATACGGCGAGTTCGACCCCGTCATCGCGAACGATTCCGACGACCACCGCGCGCAAAACCGGCGGATCGAGATCCAGCTGCAGCCGAACCTGAGCGAGGTGCCCTCGATGGACGACCTGGCGAAGAAATCCGGTTAGTCACTGCCGCGCCGGAGGTGCGGCTTTGCGACTATTGCTTGAGACTGGCCAGCGCGACCCATGCCGCCAGGGCGCACTCGCGCTGCTCGGTTGCCCACGGCCTGCCTGAAGCAGCGCCGGCGGAATCGAGCCGTGCCCGCGCCGCGCTTTGCGTGAGTCCGAGGACCTCCTGCGCCCGCGCCGGAAGCGATTTCGCCGGAAGGCGCACGCGTCGATCGTCGGCTGGACTTCGTTCGCGGACAGGCCGCGCTCGTGGCCGACGTGATAGACGACGGCGGCCTCGAAGGTCTCGCGCATCGTCACGCGCTGCTTGGCGACGATCTCGACACTGCCGTCCGCTTCGGCTACGAGAACGCCGTAGGCCCACCCGATGTGGGCCTTGAAGGCGAGCGTGGCCCGTCGCTTCCGGGAAGGCGAAGGCACGCCTGCCATCGTACACCGCGCCGGGAGGCGAATCCCTGCGCCTTCACCGAGATCGAACGCGAATACCATGCGCTATCTCGAAGATTTCCATGAAGGCCAGGTCTTCGAGCTCGGGGAGGAGACCATCCGCGAGCAGGAGATCGTCGAGTTTGCCCGGCGCTTCGACGCGCAGCCTTTTCACGTCGACGCGGAGGCGGCCAAACGCTCCATCTACGGCGGGCTGATCGCGAGCGGGTGGCACACCGCGTCGTTCTTCATGGGGCTTCTGGTGCGCAGCCTCCTCCACGACGTGGCGAGCATGGGCGCAGGCGGCATCGACGAGCTGCGCTGGCTGAAGCCGGTGCGGCCCGGAGACACGCTGCGCGGGCGCCTGAACGTGGTGGGAACGCGGCCGTCAACGAAGCATGCCGACCGGGGCCTCCTGACCTGCGTCGGCGAGCTGTTCAACCAGAAGGACGAGCGCGTGCTCCTGATCCGCTGGTCCGCGATGATCGCGCGGAGGCGGCCGTGACCGCGCAGGTGCGCATCTGCATCGACGTTCCGGACCTCGAAAAGGGCATCGCCTTCTACACGCAGGTGTTCGGCCTCACCCTGGGGCGGCGGCTTGGCCGGGGCTGGGCGGAGCTCCTCGGCGCGTTGGCGGCGATCGATCTTCTCGCGGAGCCGGCCGGCAGCGCGTCGAGCCCGGGATCCAGCGCTGCACGGGATTACAAGCGCCACTGGACGCCGGTCCATGTCGACTGGCCCGTGCCCGATCTCGACGCGGCCGTCCGGCGCGCGCAGGCGGCCGGCGCCGTTCTCGACCGCGACGTACAAACGAGGAAATACGGCCGGCTCGCCAATCTGGCGGATCCGTTCGGCAACGGCTTCTGCTTCCTCGAGATGCGCGGTCGCGGCTACGACGAGCTAGTCGCGGCCGCCGAAGGCGGCTTAGTCGCGGCCGCCGAAGGCGGCTTAGCGACTACTTCTTGAGACTGTACAGTTTGTCGAGATGCGCTCTAGCCGCTGCCGCACCGAAAGGTGCAGCTTTGCGGCTATCGCTTCAGGCTGTACAGGTCATGAGATGTCGCGGCCGCGGGATTACCTCCAGCGGATCCTCACTTCCCGTGTCTACGACGTGGCCGTCGAGACTCCACTGGAGCGCGCGCCTGCCCTCTCCTCGCGGATCGGCAACGACCTCCTGCTCAAGCGGGAGGACATGCAGCCCGTCTTCTCCTTCAAGCTGCGCGGCGCT
The DNA here is from genome assembly GCA_005879535.1 of Deltaproteobacteria bacterium. Lineage (NCBI taxonomy): Bacteria > Pseudomonadati > Myxococcota > Myxococcia > Deltaproteobacteria bacterium. The sequence goes on from VBKI01000089.1 coordinate 45,414, forward strand.
TACAACAAGATGGCCGCGCTCCCCGACGCTGCGCTGAAGCGCGGGGTGATCGCGGCATCCGCCGGCAACCACGCGCAGGGCGTCGCGCTCGCGGCGCAACGCCTGGGATGCCGCGCGGCAATCGTCATGCCCGTCACCACGCCCCGCATCAAGATCGACGCCGTCGCTGCCCGTGGCGCCGAGGTGGTGCTGGTGGGCGACTCGTACGACGAGGCGTATCGGCATGCGAAAGCGCTCGAACGGCGCCGCAAGCTGACCTTCGTGCACCCCTACGACGATCCCGACGTCATCGCCGGACAGGGCACCATCGGGATGGAGATCCTGCGCCAGCACCCGGCTCCCATCCACGCCATCTTCGTGGCGGTGGGCGGCGGCGGACTCATCGGCGGCATCGGCGCGTACGTGAAGCGGCTGCGTCCGGAAGTGCGGGTCGTCGGCGTGCAGCCGTTCGACTCGGACGCGATGTCGCGGTCGCTCCAGGCGGGCCGGCGCGTCACCCTTCCGCACGTCGGACTCTTCGCCGACGGCGTCGCCGTGAAGAGGGTGGGGAAGGAGACGTTTCGTCTCGCCCGCAGGTACGTCGACGAGATGATTCGGGTCGACACGGACGCGATCTGCGCGGCGATCAAGGACGCATTCGAGGACACCCGTTCGATCCTCGAGCCCGCGGGCGCGCTCCCCGTCGCCGGCGCCAAGGCCTATGCCGAGCGGACGGGGATAGAGGACGAGACGCTGATCGCGGTCGCCTGCGGCGCCAACATGAACTTCAACCGCCTGCGCTTCGTTGCCGAGCGCGCGGAAGTCGGCGAGCGGCGCGAGGCCATCCTGGCGGTGACGATCCCCGAGCGTCCCGGCAGCTTCCGCCGTTTCTGCGCCATCCTCGGACCCCGGAACATCACCGAGTTCAACTACTGGATGGCGGACGCCGAGCGGGCGCACGTGTTCGTCGGCGTCGGAATCAACAGTCGCGCCGAGACCGCCGCGATCGTGCGCACCCTGCAGCGGCACGGCCTGAGCACCCTCGACCTGTCCGATGACGAGATGGCCAAGCTGCACGTGCGCCATCTCGTCGGTGGCCACGCGGCGCTCGCGCGCGACGAGCTCGTGTACCGTTTCGAGTTCCCGGAGCGTCCGGGTGCACTGCTCCAGTTCCTTTCCCGCATGCGCACCGACTGGAACATCAGCCTCTTTCACTACCGCAACCACGGCGCCGACTACGGACGCGTGCTGGTGGGCATGGAGGTCCCCGCGGCCGAGATGCCCGAGTTCAAGCGCTTCCTTGGAACGCTCGGGTACCCCTGCATCGACGAGAGCGGGAACCCCGCATACCGGCTCTTCCTCGGATGAAGTCCGCTCACGTCGCGCCGAATGCCACCCTCAGCGTCAGCACCTCGACCCCGGGGTTGCGGGTCCCGAGGTGCGCGTTGGAGATGTGGCTGAAGCCGACCCCGACCCGGACCGTCGGATCCGGCGCGACCGAAAGCTCCAGGGAGGAGCGGAACTCGACGACGTGGCCGAGATCGCCATCCCCGCGCGCGAGCACGATCCCCGGTGCGAACGCAGGCGTCAGCCGCAGGCTGCCGGCGAGTGGGATCTCGAACGCGACGCCGGAGTAGACGTACGCGGCACCGCCGGTGGTCGTCAGGAGTCCGGCGACGGGGCGAACCACCGCCCAGTGCCAGGGGCCGCGCAGCTCCAGCTCCATTCCCAACGAGTGTGGGATCTCCTTGCGCATGCCGTACTGTCCGGTGGCGATCGCGACGGCCGCACGGTCCCCGCGCGCGGAGGCGGCCGCGACCAGCAGCAAGGCGGCCGAGACGGAGGCGATGCGACGGCGCGGCACTCTCCTTTGATGCACCATCTCAAAGTTCGGGTCCACCGAAGAGTCCCGGGGCAAACGCCCGCAGCAGGCCGAGGGCGCCGCCGGCAAGGACGACGGCGACGACGTTCAGCCGCCACTTCCAGAAGGTGAGGGCCGCGAACGCCGCGAGGCCGAGGACGACCGTGATCCAGTCAACCGTTCCCGACGCCATGAAGGCGACCTTCGCCAAGGGGATCGAGACGGAAAACATCAGTCCGACCACGCCGCAGGTCACGCCTTTGAGGAACGCCTTCATCCCCGGCCTCGAGGTGAGCCAATCCATGTGCCGCGCAGCGCCGAGGACGAAGACGAAGGAGGGAAGGAAGAGCCAGAACGTCGCCGCGACGGCCCCGAGCCAGGGCACGCCGCGGGCGTTGCCCGCGAGGTACCCGACGAAGATGCCGATCGAGATCAGCGGACCGGGCGTGGTCTCGCCGAGCGCCAGCGCGTCGATCATCTCCCGATCGCCAATCCAGCCATAGCCGGCGACGGCGCCCTCGCGGATGTACGGCAAGACCGCGTACGCGCCGCCGAACGAGAACAAGCCCACCTTGAGGAAAAACGACGAGATGTCGAAGAGACGCTGTCCCGTCGACTCCGCCGCGCCGGCCGCCGGCCACAGAAGGACGGGCAAGGCCGCAAGCGCCGCAGACCGCCGGCCGCGGACGAGACCGACGAGGCCGCATCCGAGGAGCACGAGCAGGAAGGGCGCATGTCCGAAGAAAAATGCGACGAAGGCGATGCAGGAGAGCAGCACGGAGAAGGTATCTTTCAGCGTAGCGCGCGAGATCCGGACCAGTGCGGCGAGCAGCAGCGAAAGGCCCACCGGACGGAAGCCCCAGAGCACGCCGAGCACCTGCGCTGTCTTGCCGAACCGGACGTAGATGAAGGCGAGCGCGGTGAGCGTCATGAAGCCGGGGAGGATGAAGAGCACACCCGCGAGCGCGCCACCGGCGTATCCACCCTTGCGGTACCCGATGTAGATCGCGAGCTGCAGCGCCTCCGGCCCTGGAAGCACGTGGCAGAAATTCAGCGCGCGGACGAATTCTTCTTCATCCAGCCACTTCTGCCGCTCGACGACCTGCAGGTGCATCAGCCCGATCTGGCCGACGGGACCGCCGAAGGCGAGCCACCCCAGCTTGAGGAAGTACCAGAAAAGCTCCCTCATCGTAGGCTTCAAGGCGGCGGCTCCGTGGCCGGATTGCCGCACTATACGTCGGCTGCTAAGAGTCGAAACCTCCGGGGAGAGTTGCACATGCGCTGGATTCGGATCGTCGCCCTTGGTCTGACCCTGATGCACTGCGGTGGGGAAGAGTCGAACTGGCGCGACCTCGCCGCGAGATGCGCGACGCCGCGCACGGGAACGGATCCGTTCACGGGTCAGGCGTACCCGGACAAGAGGGCGACGCTGACCGACGAAAAGAGCTGGCTGAAGGCTTGGACCGACGACACGTACCTCTGGTACAGCGAGGTACCGTCGGTCAATGCCGCGCAGTACACCAGTGTGACGGACTACTTCGATCAGCTGAAGACGCGCGCGACAACGCCTTCCGGAAATGACAAGGACCGGTTCCATTTCTGGTATCCGACCGCGGATTGGGAACAACTCTCCCAGTCCGGCGTCGAACTCGGGTATGGCATCACCTGGGTCGTCCTGTCGCCTCCGAAGACGCTGCCACGGAACTGGGTAGTCGGGTACGTGGAGCCTAACTCGCCAGCGGACGGAAAGATCATGCGAGGTGCGCAACTCAAGCTCATCGATGGCGTGAACATGGAGACCGCGAACACGCAGGCCGAGATCGATGTGCTCAACGCCGGCCTCTCTCCGGCCAACATTGGAGAACAGCACACGTACACGGTCCTGGATCCGGGCAGTACCCAGAACCGCGACGTCCCCTTGCAGGCTGCCGGCATCACCACCAATCCCGTCCCCATCACGGGCGTCGTGATGGCGACCAACGGGAAGAAGGTCGGGTACTTGCTGTTCAACGATCACATCGCCACCGCCGAGCAGAGGCTCGTCGATGCGGTGACTTCTCTCAAGGCGCAAAGCATCAACGAACTGGTGCTCGATATCCGGTACAACGGCGGCGGCTATCTCGCGATCGCGAGCGAGATCGCCTACATGATTGCGGGCTCGGCCAGGACATCCGGGAAGATCTTCGAGCAGCTCACGTTCAACGCAAAGCATCCGTCGACCGATCCGGTCACCGGAAAGCAGATCACCCCGACCCCGTTCTATACCCAGACGCTCGGATTCTCCGCCGCGGCAGGCACACCGCTGCCAACCCTGGATCTGCCGCGGGTCTTCGTTTTGACAGGCCCTGGCACGTGCTCCGCGAGCGAATCGGTCCTCAATTCGCTGGACGGCGTCGGCGTGCAGGTGATCCAGATCGGCGCGACGACCTGCGGCAAGCCCTACGGATTCTACCCGGAGGACAACTGCGGGGTTACCTACTTCTCGATCCAGTTCAAGGGCGTAAACGCGAAGGGCTTCGGAGATTACGCGGACGGCTTTGCTCCGGCGGCGACGGCTCCGGTCGCAGGCTTCACCGGTTGCGTGATGGCGGACGACTTCACCCGCCCCCTCGGTGATGCAGGGGAGAACCGGCTGGAGACGGCTCTGAACTACATCACGACGGGGTCTTGCGGAACGCCTGCCGCAGCCACGGCGCTCATCACCGCACCGGGACCACGCGGCGACGGCGAGGTGCTGAAGTCCGTCTGGCGCCAGAACCGCATCATGACGATGCCCCGGACCGGCCGCTAATCCATATCGATCGTCTGGAAGTTCCCGCCCGCGTCCAGCACCGTGCCCCACACCTTGTGGGACGCCTGGTGCTCGCTCATGCCGAATCCCATGGATGCGCCGACCCCGAGGTCCAGGCCGCGCAAGGACTCGAGGGCGTCGACCAGCGACTCGGTGGTGAAGTCGCGGCCCGCGCGCCGCAATCCCTCGATGAGCAGGGTGGCGGCGAGATATCCCTCGAGCGAAACGAAGTCCGGCTTCTCGCCGAGCGAGTATTTGGGCAAGAGATCCTGGTAGCGCATCACGGCCGTCGCCTTGCTGTGCGGCAGCGGGACCACCTGCGTGACGATGACGCCTTCGGCGACCTTTCCGCCGTACGCCATCAGCTCGTCCGCCAGCGCCTGGCTGCCGACGAACGAGACATTGCTGAAGACGATGTCCGGCCGCTCCGCCTTCACCTTGTCGATGAACTTCGCCGCCGCCCTGTACGTCGAGACCATCACCACCGCCCGCACGGGGCGGCGGCTCTTGAGCAGCGTGTCCACCGCCTCGGCGACGTCGGTCGTGTTCCGCTTGTAGCCGACGCGCAGCGTGCGCTCCGGGTTGCGGTTGTACTTGCGCATCATCTTCGCCACGCCGTTGAACCCCGCGTCTCCGTAGCCGTCCTGCTGAGCGAAGACCGCGATCTCGTCCGGCGGAATCCGCCGGACGTCCACCAGGTACCGGACCGTCGACGCCGTCTCCTCCGCGTAGCTGGCGCGGTAGTTGAAGACGTAGCGATCGGGCGGATCGCGCCGCAGCAGGCCCGCGCCGGTGAAGGGACCGAAGAAGAGCATCTTCTTCTCCAGCGTGTACGGCACGGCCACTTCCGCGGTGGGCGTCCCGACGTTCCCGACGAATCCGAACACGTTGCGCGCCTCCGCCAGCTCCTTCATCACCGTGCGGGTACGGTCGGGCTCGTAGCCGTCGTCGAGAGCGACGAGGCGCAGCTTGCGCCCGTTCACGCCGCCCGCCTCGTTCGTCGCGGCGAAAGCGAGATCGATGCCGGTCTTCATCCCGCGGCCCAGCTCCTTGGCGGGGCCCGAGAACGGCGCCGCCATGCCGAAGACGATCTCCGTGTCGGTGACGCCCGGAACGCGCGAGCGCGTCTCGGCCTCCCGGTGGACCACCGCCGCCGCCTGCTGGCGCGCGGCCAGCGCTGCCGCTTCCTGCTGCGAGCGCCACCAGAGCGCACCGCCGACGACGGCGATGGCCACCGCGGCCGACGCGACCACGATCAGCAGCATGGGGGAGCGCGGGGGCGGCGGGGGATGCGACTTCGGAATCATGATTTCCTCCGGTCCCGCGGCGGACTCGCCGGCGTCTTTTTTCGCGCCGTTCGACTCGTCGTCGGACACCATCTCCTCGAGCAGGAGCTTGTTGCAGGATTCCCAGATCGTGCGCTTCTCGGTGGTGACGTTGAGATCGACGTGGAACTCGCCCTCGCGCAGGCGCATGGCGCGGCGGACGGCGTCGAGGCCGGTCACGTGGCCGAAGCGGGCGTCGACGATCTCGCCCTTCTCCATGAACACGACCACGTCGTGCTCCGGACCCGCGGGTGACACGATCGTCACCGCCGCCGTCTGCCGGCTGATGCTGTAGAACTGAATGAGGTCGGTGAACGACGTCTCCGACAGGTTTCCGCTCAGCGCCACCCGTCGAGCGTACGACGGAGAGCAGGGCAACGCGAAATCCATCGTCAGTTGGCGCATCGCGCCGTCTATGACGGCCATCACGGGGGCGCGGTAGGCGTTTGTCGGGAATGTCCCTACCGGTACTTCACTGCTCCAACGTGTCGCAGGATGCCGCGGAACCTGTGTCGAGACCCGTCTTGAACCAGCGAGCGCGTTCGCGGGCGGAGCCGTGCGTGAACGATTCCGGCGAGACACGGCGGCCCGCCATCTGCTGGATGCGATCGTCTCCGACCGCGGACGCGGCGCGCAGGCCCTCTTCGGCATCGCCGGGATCGAGGAGCTGACGCTGCGCCGCGGAGTGGCCCCAGACGCCCGCGAAGCAGTCCGCCTGCAGCTCCAGCTTCACGGAGAGGGCGTTGCGCCGTGAGGGATCCAGCCGCGTCGCGCGCTCGACCTTGGCGGTGATGCCGAGCAGGTTCTGCACGTGATGCCCCACCTCGTGCGCGATCACGTACGCCTGGGCGAAGTCGCCCGGGGCTCCGAATCGGCGCGCCAGCTCCCGGTAGAAGCCGAGGTCGATGTACACGCGCTCGTCGGGCGGACAGTAGAAGGGCCCCATCGCCGCGCCAGCGCCGCCGCAGCCGGACTGCGTCTCGTCCCAGAAGAGGACGAGCTTCGCATCGCGGTATCCGCGCAGGTTCTGGCCCCAGAACCGCTGCGTGTCGTTGAAGGAGCCGACGGCAACTTTCTCCAGCGAGGCTTCATCCTCTCGCCGCTGTTCGGCCTGCGGTCCTTGCGCCTGCGTGGCCGCGCCATTGTCTCCCACGAGCGCGAAGAAGTTCTGGCGGAAAACTATGCTGAGGACGCCGAGGAGGAGGATGCCGCCGATGCCGAGGCGCCCGCCGGTGATCAGGCCGCGCCGGTCCTCCACGTTGGATCGGTCGTCGTCGCCGCCGAGCCGCATCCGGACAATCTGCGTCGGCGCCGCCGCGCCCACAACCTCTCAGCGGGGGAGCAGACGTTCGAGCTTCTCCTGCGCATCCGCCGCGAAGCCCAGCGTCAATTCGCCATCCACCTCGATGATCGGGCGCCGCACTCGGCCACCGTCCCCGGCGAGCCAGGCGATCAGCTTCTCGCCGGAGAGACCTTCCGATTCCTTGCGCCGCTTCGGCGCGACGAGCTGCTCCACACCGCCGGCCTTTTTCGACAGGGCGCGGAGCTCCGCCGCGGTGAGCGGCTCCTTGATCAAGTTGCGCTCTTCCACCGTCTGCTTCTTCCGCGCGAGAAACTCCCGCGCCTTCATGCAGCCGGTTCAGCCGGGCTTGCCGTAGTAGCGGATCATGCGCGCCAATCTATCCGGATACCTCTCGCAATGCATGGTCCCGAATTGCCAAGCTCAAACATAGCCGCTAGTGGCCTTCGGCCGCCGCGGCTACCGGAGCGCGAACGGCCACAGATGCAAAATCTTCGCGGCGACGGCCGCTGCTGCGACGAGCACCGCCGCGGTCCAGAACAGGCGGCGGCGCCTGCGCGCCTTGCGGTCCTCGAACGGATCGTCGAGAGAGCGCCTCGCGCCCCGTGGCAGCACCTTGAGATCCGTGAGCGCGGCCCCGAGTGGGATGTTGACGCGGACTCGCCCGTTCACCGCCCATCCATTTGCCTCCAGCACCGGCCCGAGCGTCCGCTGTCGCAGCTTGAGCCAAGCCAGCAACACCGAGGGACCCGAGATGGCGAGCATTGCCCCGAGGATGGCAAACGGTTTCGCGTACCAGGGTTGCAGGTTCATGAAGCCGGAGACGAAGCCGCCGAACAGCGTTCCGACCGCGCCGATGCCGACGCCGAGCGCCGCGACGATGCCCACCATCTTGCCCACGTCCACCGGACCGCTCGCCTGCGGAACGATGCCGGAATCCGCCGCAGCCTTGAGGCGCGCCTCGTTCTCGCGCTCTTTCGCCTCGGCGAACTTCTGCACCTGCTCCTCGATCAGGCGGAGT
>VBKI01000089.1:53712-66424 GCA_005879535.1 Deltaproteobacteria bacterium
CGAACGATCGTCGCGTCCCAGTCGCGGCCCTTGCGGTCGTAGAAGACGCCGTTGCGGCCGACCATCAGGTAATCCGAGTCGCCTTGCGTGAAGCAGGCGGCGATCTTCATGGTCTGTCCGCCGGGCCGCTTCAGGTCGCAGTATGCGATGTACATTCGCGAGAGCGAGGCGAGCACCGCATGCGAGGCGGGGTCGTCCACCCGGACGCAGAGATTGCAGCTGCGACTGTCGAGATAGAGCGTGCCCGACTGGAACACGGCCTCGGCGTTCAGGTCGTAGAAGTCGTGGAAGTTGACGAAGTTCTTGAGCAGCTTGTGAAGGTCGCGCTTGTAGTGCGCCATCCGGACCGCGTCCGCCACCGCGCCGGATTCGGCGGCCACCGCCAGGTCGTCGTCGATCAGGACCTCGATCCGCGCCTTCGCGTTGCTGGCAAGAATGGCCTCGACGCGAGCGAGCCCGAGCTTTTCCACCGCGGCGCCCTTCTTCGCGGCGATCCACGCTTCATGAGCGGCATAGCGGGGCTGAATCTGCTCCCATTCGATGGCGCTGATCTGTGTCTTCTGGGCGCCGAACAGCGGCGCAACCGCCGTCTTGTGGAACGTTGCCAGCGCTCCGGACCACGCCGGGTTGACGCGCTCGAGCAGCGGCAGCGCGCCTCCGGCCTCGACGCGCGCGAGCGGCAGCATCTGCAGCTCCGCGGGCTGTGCCGGCTCCTGCGCCGCCAGCCGCGGATCGAACTCCGCGATCCGGCAGCGGTTGAACCAGTCGTCGACCTTCACCCGAACCGCGCGGAGCGCCTCGTAGCCCGCAGCGGCGTCGGGGCTGGGATCCCCGTTGCGCGCCCAGAGCGCGTAAGCCTGGAGGTCGGCGAAGAAGGCATCGAGCCGCGTCCGATCGATGCCCAGCTTGCCGGACCGGTCGGGAACGCCGCCGCAGCAGACGATGGCGTCGTGAACGACCTGGCACAGGGCGGGATCGGGACCGGCATCCGGCGGAACCACGCCGTCGCCGTTGAAACGGGTTCCTTCGAACACTCGGCTGACGTCGGCGACGTCGGCCACCGTCAACGCCGGCGCTTCCGGCGTGCCGCGATGAGCAAGGATGTGCCGCACGGCGCCGAGCAGAGCCTTGCCCGCGGGTTTCGAATCGTCGATCGCTTCCAGAGGGAGGCCGTCCGAGCCGGGAATCAGCGCGGCGAGGTCCTTCAGGCGCTCCGAGCACCAGCGCAGCGCTGCCAGGATCTCCCCGGCGCGGACGCGGCCGTCCTTGTCGAGATCGAGGAGCTCCAGGGTCCGCTCCTCGAGCTCCAGTCCCTTCACGGGACAGCTCAACGCGACCCACAGCTTCTGATCGAGCTCATGCAGGTGGGCCAGATCGTCGCCGCTCTCCAGAGCAACCTGGTCCAGCCCGCCCATTCTGTAGAACCGGAACTGATATGCCATGAGGTCCCTCGCAGCAGGGAACGCCTGCCACACCTCCGCCATTTCGTCGAGGGGCCCAGCGCTTGACAGGCAGCTGGAATCACGCTGAAGGGAGCGCATGCCCGACTACTCCCGCCGTGCCGTCCTCAAAGGCGCCCTTGCCGGCGCCGCGTACGCTGCCCTGCCTTCGTTCGGAGCCGAGGACCTCGCTCCGGTCTACGACGAGATCCGCAAACGCCACGACGAAGCGGTCCAGCGTATCCAGCACTGGATCCGGCAGCCCACCATCGCCGCCGAAAACGTCGGCAGCGAGGAGGGTCTGCGCCTGATGATCGAGCTCCTCCGCGACGCGGGATTTCAGCGCGCGGACCGGATCGGCACCGACGGAAAACCGGGCGTCTTCGCGACCCTCGACGCCGGCGCGCCAAGGACGTTCGGCCTCTACTTCATGTACGACGTGAAGCAGGTCGATCCCGCGGAGTGGTCTTCTCCTCCTTGGGAAGCGCGGCTGGTGGACAAGCCCGGCTTCGGCAAGGCCATCGTCGGCCGCGGCGCCGTGAACCAGAAGGGTCCTGAAGGGGCCTTTCTCGCGGCGCTCCACGCCATCCGCGGAGCGGGCCGCAAACTGCCGGTAAACCTGGTGCTCGTCGCCGAGGGAGAGGAGGAGATCGGCTCGCCACACTTCCCGCAGGTCGTCCGGCGGCCGGAGGTGATGCAGGCGCTCGCGAAGTGCGCCGGAATCACCATGCCGTCCGCGGCGCAGGAGCCCGATGGCGAGGTGACCATCAACCTCGGTGCCAAGGGGATCATCGAGTGCGAGCTCGTCGCCAGCGGCGAGAAGTGGGGGCGCGGGCCTGCAAAGGACATCCACTCCTCGTTGCGTGCGGCGGTGGACAGCCCCTCCTTCCACCTGGTCAAGGCCCTCGACGCCCTGGTCACAACGGACGGCGTCGATCCGGCGATCGACGGCTGGTTCGAGCGCGTCCGCGCCCTCTCGCCGGCGGAGCAGAAGATGATCGACACGGCCGCGCAGCGCTTGAGCGAGGACACGAAGAAGAAACAGTACGGAGTGCGGCGCTGGGTCCGCGACCTCCCCTTCCGCCCGGCGTGGATGCGTCTCGCCGCTCAGCCCACGGTCAACATCGAGGGTCTGGTGGGCGGTTACACGGGTCAGGGCGGCAAGACGGTGCTGCCGCATCGGGCGGTGGCGAAGCTCGACTTCCGCCTCGTGCCGGACATGGCGGTCGACGACTGCCTGAAGAAGCTACGGGCGCATCTCGACAAGCGCGGTTTCGCCGACGTCGAGATCAACGTCGGTGGCGCGTACCCACCGAACACCAGCGCCGCCGACGCTCCAGCGATCCGGGCGGAGGTCGCCACCTATCGAAAGTACGGAATCGATCCGTTGCTCTGGCCGCGCCTCGGCGGATCCTGGCCGGGCTATCTGTTCACAGAGCCGCCGCTGCGCCTGGGCGCCGGTCACTTTGGCCTCGGGCACGGCAGCGGCGCGCACGCTCCGGACGAGTACTACGTCGTCGAGAGCGCAAATCCGAAGATCCAGGGGCTGGACGGCGCGGTGAAATCGTTCGTCGACTACCTGTACGAGCTCGCGTCCTGAGGAATTCCGGCTTCGTCCTGCAGCCCCCGCACCACGAGCTTGTAGGGACAGCGGCGAATGGCCTGCGCCAGCACGGCGAAGCCCGAATGCTCCACGCGCCTGACGTCGGTGAAGTCGATCGAGAAATCCCCCATGCTCTGCCCGATCAGACGCGCGACGGCGGCAGCGCCTTCTCCGTCCAGCTCACCGCCGAGGCGGAGCACCACGCGCCCGTCTTCGATGGATGGAAGCATCTGCAACATGGAACACTCCCGGGAGGGACGGCTGGCATAACTCGAACACCCGCCCGCCGCAATCCGGGAAACCCGCTGTTCAATCGTACAGTATCGACCGCATCGAGAGCGATCCCATGTCGAATCCGGAGAGGGGAAACGTCACCGCGTCCTTGGTGTCGGCGGCGCCCGCCGTGTACAGCACCGGATAGTAATGGTCGGGCGTGGGATGGGAGATTCGCCCGGAAGCGGACTCGGCGAGCCGGGCGAGCGCCGGCCCATCGTGCTGGGCGGCGGCTGCCGCGACGTCGGAGTCGAAGGCGTGCGCCCAGTCGGGCGTCTGCGTCTCGCCGCGCTGCCAGCTGGCGAAGGCGTGACGCAGGTTGTGCGTGACGTTTCCGCTGCCGAGGATGAGGACCCCCTCCTCGCGCAGCGGCGCCAGTGTTTTTCCAATGGCGAGATGCCCGGCCGGTGGAAGCCGTCCGTCGATGCTCAACTGGACAACCGGCAGGTCCGCCTTCGGACGCAGGTACTTGAGGACGGTCCAGGTGCCATGGTCGAGACCCCAGTCGGTCCGGAGCGTGGTCCCCTTGCCGACGAGGTTCGAGACGCGCCTGGCCAGCTCGACGCTTCCAGGCGCCGGGTACTGCTGCTCGTACAGCTCGGGCGGGAACCCGCCGAAGTCGTGGATGGTGCGGGGGTGCTCGTTGCCGGTGACGAAGGTGCCTGGAACGTACCAGTGGGCGGAGATGCTGAGGATGGCGGTCGGCTGTGGCAACAGCTCCCCCAGCTTGCGGAAGCCGCGGGTCCAGTCGTTGTCTTCGATGGCGTTCATCGGCGAGCCGTGGCCGACGAAGAGGACGGGCATGCGCTGCATGACCCAGTCTAGGATGCCCAGGCGATGGCCGCGTTGCCGCCCCGGGTCTTCTTGCTCTCGCCGGCCCGGGCCGGCGGCGAGCGCATGGGACTGCTGCTGAACCCGCGCGCCGGATTCGCACTCGCCTGGGAGTTCCAGCAGAAGGGCGCGGCGTTGGGCGAGGTGTTCCAGTTCGCCAGCGGTCTCTATTTCCGGGGAAAGCTCGCGTACGCGCGCGCCTTCGCGCGCCCGCCGCGCGGCGGGGCGGGCGCGCTCGCCATCGTGCCCGGGCGCGGCCTGATGGACGTCGAGGAGCGGATCACCGCGGACGAGCTGCGCGCCATCGCCGAGGTGCCCGTCGATCTGCGGGACGCGCGGTACCGGGAAGCGCTCGTGCGCGACGCGCTGGCGCTCTCACGGCGGCTGGGCAAGCGCGGAGAAGCGGTGCTGCTCGGAAGCATCGCCACCGGCAAGTATGCGGACGTGCTGGTCGAGATCTTCGGTGACCGGCTGTTGTTCCCGCCTTCGTTCGTCGGGCGCGGCGACATGAGCCGAGGCGGTCTCCTGCTCCGCTGCGTGCGCGCCACGATGGAGCTTCCGTACTCTCCGTTGCGAGGAGCGATCCGCCACGGACCGCGGCCGCCGAAGCTGCCGCGTTATTGATTGGTACCGCCGCGGCCGGCGCCGCCGACGAACCGCTTCGCCCCTTCCCGCGCGCCGGCTGCAAGCGCGCGCAGGCCGTGGCGCAGCTCGTTCTGCATCGCGTCGGGAAAGACGAGATCCACCTGCTCGTGCGCCGACCGCCGATCGGTGCGCAGGCAGAGCTGAGGGAAGGAGGCGATCTCCCGGGCCAGCTCCTCCGCGGCGGCGCGCGCCGCCCCTTCGGGGACCACCCGGTTGGCGAGACCCATCTGCAAGGCCTCCTGCGCGTTCACCGCGCGCCCGGTGAGGATGAGATCGAGCGCGCGCGAGAGCCCGATCAGGCGCGGGAGCCGTACCGTCCCGCCGTCGATCAAAGGCACTCCCCAGCGCCGGCAGAACACGCCGAACGTCGCATCCTCGGCGGCCACGCGCAGGTCGCACCAGAGCGCGAGCTCCAGTCCACCCGCGACGGCGTAACCTTCGACCGCCGCGATCACCGGCTTGTCGAGCAGCAGCCGCGACGGTCCCATGGGTCCGTCGCCTTCCGCCGGGACCCGATCGTAGGCGCCCTCCGCGAACGCCTTCAGATCGGCGCCGGCGCAGAAGGTTTCGCCCTCGCCGAAGAGCACGGCCACGCTCGCCTCGGAATCGGCGTCGAAGGCGCGGAAGGCATCGGCCAGCGCCTTCGCGGTCGCGGGATCGACGGCGTTCCGGGCCTGCGGACGGCTGAGGACCACCGTGGTGATCGCACCTTGCTTCTCGACGCGCACGCTCATGGGCGCAGTCTAGACCACGGCCCGTCCCCTTGCGCGGACCACGTTCGACCCTACCAGCGATAGTCGAGCGTAGTGCTGAGCGCAAAGAGCGCCCACATGTCAAAGGCGGCCGGCCCGAACACCGCGGCGCAGGACGGTCCGAACGGCGAGCGCGCCGAGCCGCGCAAGCCCAGGATCAGATGATCGCTGACGGCCGCCCTGGCGCCCGCGGCGAGCAGCATGTCGACTCCCGAGCCGAACGCGCACTGCGCGTTGACCGAGCGGCGCTGGTCGGCGGCAACGTAGCCCAGCGCGAGCCCGGCATAGGGCTGGACGAAGCGCAGCGGCAGCCGCAACTGGGCGAGCCCGCCGGCGAATGTCGAGGTGAATGCGTAACTGGCGGGAAGACCGTTGTCCGCCTTGAGGCCGCTGCTCAAATACGCGACGTCGACCATCGGGCCGAGAGCGAAGTAATCACTTGGCACAAAGAGGCAATGCGCCGCGATTCCCGGCCCGTCGAAACTGCCTCCGCGCACGTAGGAGGTGGCGACTCCTGCCTCCCAGCTCGTGTTCGTCGGTGCGAAGGCCGCGGCCATCAAGAGCGCATGGACAACCATGGTCCAAGGCTAGGCACGCCGGAGCGCCCATGAAAACGGCGGTAAGGGCCGAACGTCCGACAATGAAACGGCTGCGGCTACCGACCCGCTTGCGCGTCGGATATGGCGGCGGAGAGCAGGGCGCGGGCCGCGGCGAGATCGCGATTCTGCAACGCGGCGCGCGCTGCCTGGACGTCGCGCTGCGCCTGCCCGGTGAACGACCGCTGCGCCTGGTCGAGCTCGGTCTCGATCGCGTAGTTCCCGCCGGCGAGGCGCTGCTGCGCCGCGTAGAGCGCGTCCACGGCGATCTGCACGGAGGCTCGTTGCGCCTGCTGTTGCTCCTCGCTGGCCTGCCGCCTCGCCTCGGCATCGGCGACCTGCTGTCGGAGCTGCTGCAGCTCTTGCACGAGCTGGTCGAGCTTCTGCGCATTCTGTCGCGTCTGCGCGCGCTCCTGCTCGAGCGCGTCGATGCGCGCGCGAAGCTGCTGCATCTCCTGCTGGACCTGATCGGGGCCTGCGTCGCGCTGCACGACCACGCCCCCGTCGGGCGCCGGGGGATTCGGACGGAGCTTCCCGGGAGGATCGGTGCCGAGGAGGATAGGGCGATCGCCGGCGTCCGCCTTCCCGCGCGCTCCACGAGAGGCCGGGCGCGACTGCGCGAGCAGGAGGACGAAGAGAACCGGAATCGTTCCCAGCAATCTCACGGCTGCAATCTAAGCAGCAGGCGCCACGGAAGATGTCGCCGGGCCGAGCGCGAGGAGCTCGCGGACGCGTCTCTCGTCGGGCCCTCGGTAGCGCAGGTCCTCGAGCGACTCCGGAAGCGGGACGTCGCGGCGCAGCGTGGCGAGCTCACGGTAGAGGAAGACGTCCGCCAACCGTTCCCGCAGCGTCTGCGAAAGCCGATCCGCTCCGCGTACGGCCTCGGGCCAGCCGCGCCCGTTCAGCGGGATGTTCTCCAGATGGACGAAACGCGCCAGCAGGGCGGATGCGGTCCTCTCGCCGAAGCCCGGCAGGCCTGGAATGCCGTCGGCGTCGTCGCCGGTCAAAGCGAGATAATCCGGAATCGAGTGCGGCTGGATCCCGCGGCGCTGCAACAGCGCCTGCTCGTCGAGCACGCGCTTGCGGATCACGTCGATCTGCACCACGTGGTCGGACTCCAGGCATTGCCCGAGGTCCTTGTCCGGCGTGAGGATCCGCACCTGGTCGACCTGCCCGGCGTAGCGCGCGGCGGCCGTGGCGAGTGCATCGTCGGCCTCGAATTCGCGCATCGACCACACCACCGCGCCGACCGCGCGCGTCGCCTCTTCCGCGGCGTCGAACTGCGAGCGCAGGTCCGGTGGCACCCCCTCGTCGGACTTGTAGTCCGCGAAGAGGTCGTTGCGGAACGAACGGATCGGGTTGTCGAAGGCGACCGCCACGTGCGTCACCTGCTCGGCGGGATTGGCGAGCAGCGCCAACAGCGACTGCGCCAGCCCCCGGGTCGCCTTGAGCGGATGCGCCGGCCGTTTCGAGTAATGGGCGCGGAAGAGCTCGAAGGTGCCGTCGACGATGTGCAGCCGCATCGACCGAGCATCGCATGGCGGTGACGTCGCCGGTAGTCCCCACGGCAGGCGGGCAGGCAGGCGCCCTCGCGAGCCGTCTCCATACTTTCCCGGGATGCAGTCTTTCGAGCACACGCCTCCCGAGGCGCGCGAGCTACTCTCGCGCCCGATCCGCGATCTTGGGCTGCGTCTCGAAGGCTCGATGCTGGAGAAGTATGTCCAGCAGCTCTACGCGGAGCTCTCCGCGAAGGGCCTCACCGGATTTCGCCCGGCGGTCTACCTGTCGGACGAGTGGTCGTGTCCCGACAAGGAACCCATCATCGGCGTCCCCTTCTATCTCGCGGATCCCAAGATCGCGGAGCTGGAGCGGGCGATCAACGATCTCGAAGACGAGCGCGAGATCCTCATGTACCTCCGCCACGAGGCGGGGCACGCCTTCAACTACGCATATCTCCTGTACGAGACAAGGGAGTGGCTCGATCTGTTCGGGCCCTTCGACCGCCCGTACGTCGACGATTACAAACCGGTGCCTTTCTCCCGCAAGTACGTGCGACACATCGCCGGCTGGTACGCGCAGAAGCATCCCGACGAGGATTTCGCCGAGAGCTTCGCGGTCTGGCTCACTCCCGATTCCGACTGGAAGCGCCGCTACGCGCGCTGGCCCGCCCTGCGCAAGCTCCAGTACGTCGACCGCGTCGCGCGCGAGCTCGCCGATTCGCCGCCGCGCAAGGCGCTGGAGGTGGCCGCACGGGAGCTGCCGGTCGAGGAGATGGCCAGCACCGTCGAGCAGTTCTACCGGGAGCACGAGCGCGACGACACGGCGTTGCTCGACGACGTGCCCGACGCCGAGCTGGAGGACATCTTCGTCCGCAAGGGCGAGGACCTTCGGCCCGCGTCGGCATTCCTCCTCGAGCACCGCAAGGCCATGATCGACAAGATCACCTACTGGACCGGTGTGCGCAGGGTGGTCATCCGCAAGCTGGTCGAGGCCATCGGCCGCCGCGCCCGCGACCTGGAGCTATCGGTGGAGCGGAAGCGCGAGTCCCAGACGCTGGTCGAGGTGGTGGTCTTCGCCACTACGCTGGCGATGAACTACCTCACCCGCG
Source organism: Deltaproteobacteria bacterium (assembly GCA_005879535.1). NCBI lineage: Bacteria > Pseudomonadati > Myxococcota > Myxococcia > Deltaproteobacteria bacterium. The sequence continues at coordinate 62,460 of VBKI01000089.1, forward strand.
GCGGATTCACGGAGCGTTGATGCCAGGCAATCTCGAGATCGCCGTTCTCTACGAGCCGAGCGACAACACCACGCCGCCGACGGATTCTTCCGGGCGCGTCCGCCACAAGGAGCGGCGCCGGACCCGAACGAGGCGACGCTGGCACGGTCCGGAGCGGCGGCAGAAGATCGATCGCGAGCACGTCGCCGAGGCGCTGCGGGCCAACGGCTACGAAGTCTCGATGTACGAGCTGAGCGACGAGAGCGCGCTGCTCGGGCTGGCGAAGAGCAAGGTGGACCTGATCCTGAACATGGTGGAGGCGTACGCCGGCGACGATTCGCTCGAGGCGCACGTCGCCGCCTTCCTCGACCTGCTCGAGCTCCGCTACACGGGGGCGGATCCGCAGGCGCTCTTCCTCGCCCAGGACAAGGCGCTGGCGAAGAAAGTCTTCGACTTCCACGGGATCCGCACGCCCAGGTTCGCGAGCGTCTACCGGGGCAAGCTCGACCACGTCGACAATCTGGAGTTCCCGCTGATCGTGAAGCCGGCGAGCGAGGACGGCTCGGTCGGCATCGATGCCGGCGCGGTGGTGCGCAACCTCCGCGAGCTGATGGAGCGCGCGTCGATGATCCAGGAGAAGTTCGATTGCGCCGCGCTGATCGAGGAGTTCATCGAGGGCCGCGAGATCTACGTCGGCATCATCGGCAACGACAAACCGGTGGCCCTGCCGGTGGTGGAGATGGACCTGTCGAAGCTGCCGGACGACATGCCGAAGATCGCCGGCACGGAAGTGAAGTGGGAAAAGGGCTCCGCGGCGTACGAGGCGACGCGCAGCGCAGCGGCCAAAGGGCTCGGCGAGGACGTCATGCGGCGGCTGCAAGATACGGCGCTCCAGGTCTATTCGGCGCTCAAGCTCCGCGACTATGGCCGGGTCGACATGAGGCTGACGCCCGAAGGACGCATCTACGTGATCGAGGCGAATCCAAATCCATGGCTGGCGCCGGAGGCGGAGCTGGCGATCGCAGCCGGACTCGCGGGCCGCAGCTACGTCGAGCTGATCGGCCAGATCGTCGAGCTCGCGCTGGCGCGGTATGCAGCGTGAGGGGTTACCCCACAGCACGCGGCCGGCGGTAGACTGCGCCCATGGAATCGTCGCGCCGCATCCTCGAGCTCATGTTCCTCACCGCCTGGGCGGACGGAAAGTTCGAGGGCAGCGAGGCGCTGGCCATCCACAGGCTCACGGCGCATGAGCCGCTTCTGCGAGAAGCGGGTCAGGCCGCCGACGTCGACCGTGTCGTCAAGGGGCGGCTGGCCGAGCTCGGGTTGGAGGCGTGCGTGCGGGAAGCCGCCGCCGCCATCACGCATCCCGCCCAGCGCGAGCTTGCCTTTCGTTGCTGCGCCAAGGTGAGCGGCGCCGACGGGGCCTTCGTCGAGCAGGAAGGTGCAGTCCTGCGCATCCTGCGAGAGACCTGGAGCTTCTCGGCCGAGGACGTGCAGCGCCTCCTCGTCCTTGCAACCCGCTGATCGGCCGCAGGGCAAGCCAGCACGATTTCGGGGCGACCGGCCTCCCCCGCGCGCTAACACGGTGGGAAAGTGGCGGCGGACTGTCCAACCGTCTGCAGTTCCAACGGCGGCATTCATTTTTCCAGTTCGGTGCTGCACAGGAATTCTGACCGGGTGGAGCGCCGCGCCTTCAGGCGGTGGAGTGTCATCGCACTTCTGCAAGGAGCTCACAGTGGGCGAGATGCACGATCCCTCCGGCGAACCCATCCGGAAGCGCAAGCGCGGCGAGGGCGGGCACGGGAACGGCAACGGCCACCACGCGCACGAGGAAGCGCGCCTGCGCCAACTGCTCGGGGCCCTGACGGCAGCGCAGCGCGGCGAGTTCGAGGTCCGGCTCCCGTTCACCCGCGGCAGTGGCCTGATGGCCGAAATTGCGAGGACGTTCAACGACGTCGTCGCGCGCAACCAGGGGCTCACCAGCGAGATTGTCCGCCTCGAAAGAGTGGTGGGCCGCGAGGGGCGCATGGCAGAGCGCGCCACCCTCGGCGAGGTCGCCGGTTCGTGGAAGACTTCCATCGCTTCGATCAATGCCCTGATCGCCGATCTGGTGCAGCCCACCACCGAGGTCGCCCGGGTGCTGGTGGCGGTCGCCGAGGGCGATCTGACGCAGAAGATGGCGCTGGAGATCGAAGGGCAACCCGTGAAGGGCGAGTTTCTTCGGATCGGCACCACGGTCAACGCGATGGTCGATCAGCTCAGCTCGTTCGCGGCGGAGGTCACCCGCGTCGTCAAGGAAGTGGGCACCGACGGGAAGCTGGGTGGCCAAGCCGCCGTCCCCGAAGCCAGCGGCATCTGGCGCGACCTGACGGGCAACGTCAACACGCTCGCTTCCAATCTGACGACGCAGGTACGCAATATTGCCGAAGTCACCACCGCCGTCGCCCGGGGGGATCTGTCGCGCAAAATCACGGTCGACGCGCGGGGCGAGGTGCTGGAACTGAAGAACACCATCAACACGATGGTCGATCAGCTCAACTCGTTCGCCTCCGAGGTGACCCGGGTCGCCCGCGAGGTAGGGACCGAAGGGAAGCTGGGCGGCCAGGCGGAGGTGAAGGGCGTTTCCGGCGTGTGGAAGGACCTGACCGACAACGTCAATTTCATGGCCTCGAACCTGACCACGCAGGTGCGCGGCATCGTCAAGGTGGTCACCGCGGTCGCAAACGGCGACCTTTCGCAGAAGCTGGTGGTGGAGGCGCGCGGCGAGATCGCCGCCCTGGCGGACACGCTGAACAGCATGACCAAGACGCTGGGCATCTTCGCCGAGCAGGTCACCAGCGTCGCGCGGACCGTCGGAGTGGAGGGCAAGCTGGGCGCGCAGGCCAGCGTTCCGGGCGTGGCGGGCACCTGGAAGGATCTGACCGACAACGTCAACCTGCTCGCCAACAATCTCACCTCGCAGGTGCGCAACATCGCCGAGGTGACCACCGCGGTGGCCAACGGCGACCTCTCCCGCAAGATCACCGTCGACGTGAAGGGGGAGATCCTCGAGCTGAAGAACACCATCAACACGATGGTCGATCAGCTCAACTCGTTCGCCTCCGAAGTCACGCGCGTCGCCCGCGAGGTCGGCACCGAGGGCAAGCTGGGCGGCCAGGCCGAAGTGCGCGGGGTGAGCGGCGTCTGGAAGGATCTCACCGACAACGTGAATTTCATGGCCTCGAACCTGACCACGCAGGTGCGCGGGATCGTGAAGGTGGTCACCGCGGTGGCCAACGGCGATCTCAGCCAGAAGCTGGTGTTGGAGGCGCGCGGCGAGATCGCCGCCCTCGGCGAGACGCTCAACAACATGACCAAGACGCTGGGCATCTTCGCTCAGCAGGTGATCAACGTCGCCCGCACCGTCGGCGTCGAGGGAAAGCTGGGGGCGCAAGCGGAGGTGCCGGGAGTCGCCGGCACCTGGAAGGACCTGACCGACAACGTGAATCTGATGGCGTCGAACCTGACCTCGCAGGTCCGGAACATCGCCGATGTCTCGACGGCGGTGGCGAGCGGCGATCTGTCGAAGAAGATCACCGTCGACGTCAAGGGGGAGATCCTCGAGCTGAAGAACACCATCAACACCATGGTCGATCAGCTCCGCTCCTTCGCCGGCGAGGTGACTCGCGTCGCGCGCGAAGTGGGAACCGACGGCAAGCTGGGCGCCCAGGCCGACGTGAAGGGCGTCTCCGGCACCTGGAAGGACCTGACCGACAACGTCAACCAGGTGCGTAACATCGCCAAGGTGACGACGGCGGTGGCGAACGGCGATCTGTCCCAGAAGATTACCGTCGACGCGCGCGGCGAGATCCTCGCGCTGAAGAGCACCATCAACACCATGGTGGATCAGCTCCGTTCCTTTGCCTCGGAGGTGACGCGCGTCGCCAAGCAGGTAGGAACGGAGGGCAAGCTGGGCGCCCAGGCCGAGGTGCCCGGAGTGGCCGGCA
>VBKI01000090.1 GCA_005879535.1 Deltaproteobacteria bacterium
GTCCGGCGTCCAGGCCGGATTGATCGCGTGATCGAACGGGCTGTAGTAGTAGCGCGGCATCGCGCTCCGGTGGTCGGCAACGACGGTGCGAATCTCCGCAAGGCGGCCGTCGCGGACGAAAGCCGTGTGCAAGAGGAAGTGGCCGGTGCCCGCCGTGGAGACCCAGGCGAGGCGCGTTCCGTCCGGCGACCAGCGCGGATCGACGTTCACCGCGCCGCCCGAGGTGAGCGGCGTCACTGCGCCGGTCGCAACTTCCAGCAGCATCAGCTCCATCGCGCTGCCGTCGTAGCGGACGAAAGCGATCCGGGCGCCGTCGGGGGACCAGTCGGGCTGGTGGTCGGTGCCATCGGAGTCGGTGAGCTGCTCCGCAACCGGACCATTCACGCGCTGCCGCCAGAGAAAGCCCTGCATGGCGTAGACCAGCCACTGCCCGTCGGGCGACCACGCCACCGCGGCAGGCCCGGAGGTCAGCTGCGGAAGATAGAGCTCTCGGTGGTAGTACGAATGCGGCAGGTCGATCTGGGGCAAGACCGGCTTGCGCTGCCCCAGCGCGAGCGCGGACACCGGGAGCAGGACGGCGCAGACCAGAAGCCGGAGCACCGCCGCCAGTCTACGCCAGGGGGCAATTGACCGGCCGGTTGCCGCAGTCAAGGTCCGTAAGCGTGCGTACCTTCCTGCACCGGAGGAGTCGCTCATGCTCAAGAACAGCAAGGCGTTCAGCAGTTTCGCGGTACGCGATCTCGAAGCGGCGCGGAAATTCTACACGCAGACCTTGGGAGTCGATGTCTCCGACGTGCCGGGGATGAAGGGCCTCATGCAGTTGAACCTCGCCGGCGGCCTGAACGTCATGGTCTATCCGAAGCCTGACCACGCTCCGGCCACCTTCACCGTGCTCAACTTCCCCGTCGAGAACGTGGAACGCGCGGTCGATGGGCTGGTGGAGCGCGGGGTGCGGTTCGAGATCTACAAGGAGGGCCCGATCAACACGAACGCGAAGGGCATCGCCGACGACGGGTCGGGGCCGCGAATCGCCTGGTTCAGGGATCCCTCGGGGAACATCCTCTCGGTGCTCGAACAGCGGTAGCTCGCCGGGGCTCACCGCCTGGCGAACTTGAGATGTGTCACCTTGGGAGCGGCGACGGTCCGCACGAGCTCGAGCCCGTGCAGGTCGTCGCCGAGCCCTTCGAACAGCCGCTCCCCGCTCCCGAGCAGCACCGGTACAAGGTTGATCTCCATCTCGTCCACCACGCCCGCCGCCAGGTAGCGGTTGGCCACGTTTGCTCCGCCGGCGAGCGACACATCCTTGCCCGCCGCAGCGCGCCGCGCCTGTTCCAGCGCCGATTGGATGCCGCCGGTGACGAAGTTGAACGTCGTCCCACCCTCCAGCCTGAGCGGCTCGCGGGCATGATGCGTGAGCACGAACACCGGGTGATGGAATGGCGGGTTCACTCCCCACCAGCCGTTCCATGGCTCCTTGGTCTTCCAGGGACCCGGATGGCCGCCGAACATGTTCCGTCCCATCACCGTGGCGCCGATGTTCGCAAGCGACTCCTCGACCAATGCGCTGCTCGCGTTGACCTCGCCGCCTTCGAGGCCGTGCATCGCCCGCCAGACGGCGAGCGGAAAGACCCACTCGTGCAGGCGCATACCGCCAATTCCAAGGGGATTGTCCACGCTCTGGCTGGGACCGGCGGCGAAACCATCGAGCGACATCGAGATCCTGAAGCGCAGCTTTGACACGTCCGGCCTCCGTGGCGCAGGGTTTAGCACGACTCGGTGGCGGCCTCGGGTTCGAAGGAACACGACGATGGATCAGCAAATGTCACCGCACGATCTTCAGACCATCCTGCAAGGACTGTCCGCAGACGACATCGCCCTCAAGCACGGGGATCCTTCGAAGATCTTCGCGAAGCTCAACAACTGCGCAGCGTCTACGCTTGCCCAAGGCCGTAACGTCCAGGAATCGCTACGGCTGCACGCACGAATGCGTTCCACAGAGGCCGAAGACCGAGCAGACGTCGATCGAGACTTGGCACACGGCGACGTCGAACGGGTGCGTGTAAGCCTGGCCATTTTCGAAATGCACATCCATCGAACCGCTGACATTCGATGCGGTCACGGTCGAGACGGCAATGCTTCCGCCTGACATCTGCGTCGGGGAGCCAGAAGCGGACGTGCAGACCGCATCGACCTGCGCCGCTGAGGTGATCGATGCCTTGAACGCGCCGCTCGGCGGGTTCGCAAGCCACGGATAGGTGCCCGGACCTGCAGCGTCGACGGTGCTCCCTCCGGGGATGCCGGAAAACGCACCCGCAAGAAGCGTGGTCGATCCCGCGCCGGTGCCGCACTGCTTGACCTGCGTCAGGACGTTGCAGGCGTCGGAGCCGCTCGAGAGCTCGAGGAGGATGCCGGAGATCGCGGTGGGACCCAGGAACGCAATGTTGTTGCAGGTCGCGGGCGCGAGGATGACTGCCGCGCCGTTGGTCGGCATGAAGCCGCCGAACAGTGGGGGCGGCGATCCACAAGCGGCGAGCGCAATGAAGAGAATTGCTGGAACGCGGCGCATCGTCCTCCCCTTTTTCGTTGATCTCGATGAACCTAGCAGAGCGTAGGCGCCCGCCAACTTCTCGGAGTTCCCCACCCGCGTGCACGTCACGGCGATCGCCGTTTGTCCACATCCGCGCTGCTGTGGTCCGCGGGCGGCAGCATGACGGATGCTGCTTCATCTGATGTCGCGGTCTCCGTCGTGCCGGCTTCGGCGCCCGCCGCCAGGCAGGAGAGCGCACCGCACAGCCACCAGAAATTGGCGCTCGATTGCTTGTACGAAACCAGCACGAGCGCGAACGACGCAGCGGCGATGCTGCACGCTTGCGCGATACGGATGCCCGGACGCAGCAGGGCGACCAGCCCCACCACACCCGCGACCGGACCGACCCACGCCGGGATGTGTGCCCAGCCGAGGCGCGTAGCAAGGCTCGCGACCGACAGCGAGTCAGGCCGGAACGGCTGCCAGATCTGCATCTGGATCACGCCCCGGAAGAAGCCGCGCCAATCCCAGAGGACGAACGGCAGCATCATGGCGGCCGCCACCATGGCCGCGACGACCAAAGAACGGAGCCGGTCGCGAGCGGGCAAGGCGAACGCGAGCGGCACCGCGAGATACGGCGAGTACTGCTTGCTCACCAGGAGAAGCCCCAGCCCGAGCCCTGCGACCAGTGGCCGGCGGAGCGCGAAGAGCACCAGTGCGAACGACGCGAGCATCACGGGCTCCACCCACGCCTGCTCGAGTACGAAGAAGGTCCGCGGCTGGAACAGCACGAACAGGCCCGCCAGTTCCGCAGTGCTGCTCGTCGGGAAAGCGCGGGCGAGCATCCAGCTGGCAAGCGCCATCAGCGCGAGCATCGAGTAGCGCGCATCACCGAGCAGCGCCACCCCCGGCAGCGCGGCGAGAATTGCCAGCGGAGGGTACGGGTACCCGAGCAGCCGATTCCCCGCGACCACCTGCGGCGCATAGAATTGCTGCGACAGATTGCCGTAGATGTTCGGGTAGCTGACCGAGTATGGGTTGGCGCCGCGCAGCAGCGCGGCCGGCGCTTTTTGCTGCACGATCCAGACGTCCATCCATGGCTGGGGGCTTGCGCGGATTACTGCAATGCCCATGAGGACGAAGCACGCGAGCAGCAGGAAGAAGCGCGCTCGGATTAGCGATGGGCGGAGGTGCACGCAGAGGTACGCCGACAGGATCACCAGCGACATTACGGCCAGCCAGCGAAACCCGAGCAATTTGCTCTGGTCGCCGTAGAACGTCGGGTTGGCGACCAGGTGCGTGGCGAGTCCCGCGGCAGCGCCAGCGCCGAGGATCGCCTGCGCCGGGAGCGGACTCCCGGAAGCTGCTCCGCGCTTTCGCCAGACCGCTGCGATCACCGCGGCTGCGACGCCCAGACCCGCGAGCGCCAGCGCGCGATCGTCGTACATCCCGCTGGAGATGTGCAGTGCTAGCGCGATCGCGAGTGCAGCGAGGGCGTTCAGCGCCGCGGGTCCCCCGGCGGAGATCGCTTCCTGAGACCCGGGGGACGATTGCATCGCACTCACCAGCCAAACACGATAGCGCGCAGCCGCAAGAGCGCACCAGCGCGGCAGAGCGGTGGCGAGCTCATCGGCGAATCCCGAAATTACCGCCGACTTCTCGCATACTTCGCTCCTCCTCGTGGCGGCGGCGCCCGGAGGAACCCGCAATGGAATCGCAGAACCGCCTTATTGATGCGATGCCAGTCGACTTGCCTGCCGCGGCGGATCGCGGCAGCATCTCCTACCGCTTGCGGGGAGATGCGCTCATGCGCCGCCTTTCGATCGTCTCGATAGCAACGCTCGCGCTCGCCTGCAGCGGCGATGGCAAGGCGCCGCCGCGTGACAATTTCGCGGCTATCGACCAGGCGATCGCCGAGTTCGCCGCGATGGGGATTCGATGTGTCCATCGTGAGCCGCCGCCATTCCACGCTTGCGACGGACTTGCCAATGGAGCGGCGTGCGTCGTTTCGGATGAAGGTGAATCCGGCGTCTGCAAGCTGCTGCGCGATGGGCGCCTCGTCTGCGCCGAGGTCGAGAACGACAAGTGCGCGCACGACGATAATGATGAAGGCGAAGATCACGGAGGCAAGCGGTGCGACGGCGGCGTACCACTGCCGACCGACGGCGGGGTGCCGACCGACGGTGGGTTGCCGACGGATGGGGGGCTACCTGCTGACGGTGGATTGCCTACTGACGGCGGGTTGCCGACGGATGGTGGACTTGCAATAGACGGCGGCCCCGCCAGCGATGCGGGACTCTCGATCAGCGGCGGCGACCCTCTTTCGCCGTTCGAGGCTGCCGTGGACGCGTGTGCAAACCACGGCGCAAATGACGCCTGCTCGTTCGGCTTCCACGAACAACAGATCGAGGGCAATTGCCGAAACGTGCCCGGCCTAGGGGTACTGGTGTGCGCGCCGGCGTGCTCGCACCACTGACTTCGCGAGCCAAACTACCGCTTGTGGGTTACACTCTGTGCCGACCAGCCGCGGTGTTCCTGCGGTGGAAGGAACACCATGAGCGAAAACGAGTCGGGCACAACGCGGACCAAGTGGAGCCGCTCGCAGCGCTTCCGGCTGACGCCGGCAGGCCGGGACGCCGGACACAGCTACCGCCAGGATATCGTCGCCTCGCGGGTCGAGGCGGGCCGCAAATCCTTCGACGACGCCCGGGCTGAGTGGGCTGCGCGGCTGGCGCTGGAGCCGACCGATGGCCTCTACCTCGGTGAGTTGCTCGAGGCGCCTCGGACCATCCCGGAGATCGCTGCTTCGCTGGACGGCTGCGGGCCTCAACGCAGCGACGTGCGCGCAGCCATCGAGCGCTTGGTACATGTGCGGATGATGGAGCTGGTCGCGCCGCCACCGCCGCCGCCTGCTCCACCACGGCGATGGTAAGGCGTTAGCGGCGCCGCCGCGGCTTCCAGGAGCCGAGCTTTTGCGGGGGTTGCGCCGCGGCTTCCGTTCGGTGTCGCGGCGCGTGAGCACGGCCACTGGCCTGGTGCGGACGCCCATCTCGCCGCTGGTGCCGCTGCACTTCCCGGCGGGGAGGCGGCATCTCCGCTCGCCGCTTCAACTCGTCCCGGAACGCATCGTGCTCCCGCGGCACCGCGGCGCGCTCCACCGTCTTGCGGGTGAACTTCTCGATGCCGCGCAAGAGGTCGTGTTCCTCCGGCGAGGCGAAGCTGGAAGCTCGCCCACTCGCTTCCATGCGCGCGGTGCGGCCGATGCGATGGACGTAGTCCTCCGGAATGTGGGGCATGTCGAAATTCACCACGTGTCCGATCTCGGCCACGTCGATGCCCCTCGCCGCGATGTCGGTGGCCACGAGCACCCGGTGCTCTCCTGAACGAAACCCTTCCAGCGCCGCACGTCGTTGCCCTTGCGAGCGGTCGGCGTGGATCACCGCTACCTTGTGCCCGGCGCGCAGGAGCGATCGGGCCACCCGGTCGGCGCGTCTCTTGGTGCGGGTGAACACCAGCGTGGACAGCTGGTCCTGCTCGAGCAGTGCGAGCAAGAGCGCCGTCTTCTCCTCCTGGCCGACGAGGAAGACTTGCTGGTACGCGCGTTGCGAGGTGGTCCCGATGCGCGCCACCTCCACCCGCACCGGCTCGCGCAGGTGCTCGCGGGCGAAGTCGGCCACCTCGCCGGCCATGGTCGCCGAAAAGAGTAGCGACTGCCGCTTGGGCGGCACGTGCTTGAGGATGCGCCGCAGCTGCGGCAAGAAGCCCATGTCCAGCATGCGGTCCGCCTCGTCGAGCACCAGGATCTCGATCTGATCGAGCCGCGCAGTCCCTGAATCCAGGTGATCGTTCAGCCGGCCGGGCGTGGCCACCACGATCTCGACTCCTTTCGCGAACGCCTGCCTCTGCGGCGCCATCCCCACACCGCCGATCACCGCGGCGCTGCGGAGATGGTGTCCGTGGCGGAAGCGCTCGACCTGCTCGTGGATCTGCAGCGCCAATTCCCGGGTCGGTGCCAGCACCAGCGCGCGGGTGCCGTGCTTTCCCTCCAGGCGTTCGAGGATGGGGAGCACGAATGCCAGCGTCTTGCCGGTGCCGGTCGCCGCCGAACCGACCACGTCCTTGCCCTGCAGCGCAGGAGGGATGGCCTGTGCCTGGATGGGCGTCGGCGCCTCGAAGCCTTCCCGCTCGAGGGCGACGAGACACTTCTTCGACAAGCCCAGAGCGGCAAACGTCATCTCCGACCCACTGCGCCGGCCGCATCTGCTCGTCGCATGATGGAGACTTCTAGCACCGATCGCTTGCTGACCAGGTCTGCTGCGTCATGGACCGCGGCGTGGCGCACGACGGACTGGAGTGGGAGCTTGGGTCGCGCCTACCTCATTCGAACAGCGCCGCCGCGGATTGCGGAAAGCCACCGGCGTCCTGGCCGCCGAAGATGAGGACCTTGCCGTTGCTCAGCATCGTCACCGTGGCGGCGTAGAAGGCCGCACCGAGCATGGGACCCGCGCTCCATCGCGCTGTCGCCGGGTCGAAGATCTCGGTGGCAGGAACGCCGACGCCGACCCTTCCCGCGAGGTCGGGAGGACGTTCTCCGCCGATCACCAGGACGCGCCCGTCCGTCAAACTGACCGCCGAATGCGAATCCCGGGGCGCCTGCAGATCGCCGCTCGCGCTGAATTGTCCGGTGGCTGGATCGAAGATCTCCGTGCCCAAGGGAAACGGCGCCGGATCGTTTCCGTCTCCTCCCGAGATCAAGACACGCCCATCGGGCAGCAGCGCAGCGGCGTGGAGACCTCGTCCGGCGATCATGGACCCGGTCGCGGTGAACGCGTCCGTGGCGGGATCGTAGATTTCGGCCGTGCTCGCCCAGAACTCCGGTGAAGGGTTCGGTTCCTGGCAGCAAGTGAGCCCTCCGGCGATGAGCATGCGTCCATCGCGGAGCAGCGTCGCCGTGTGCGCCACGCGGACGTGGAGCATCGAGCCAACGGTCCGCCATTGCGCAGCGTTCGCGTCGTAGCGCTCCGCCACATCGCTGAGCCCGGTCACAGTGCGTCCAAAACCACCGCTGAGGAGCACGCCGCCGTCGGACAGCGGCGTCGCGGTCCGGTGGGAGGTACCGCGCGTCGCCGCGTCTCCGACCCGGCTGAACGATGCCGCGGCGAAATCGAACACCTGCGTGATCACCGGATGAAGCTGGCCTCCGGCACCGTTGATGCCGGTCCCGACCAGCAAGAACCCGCCACTCCGCAGCGGCGCGATGGAGGTGAACTCCTGGGCCTCGGCGGAAAACAGCAGGTCGGGCCCGGACGTGAACGCTTCGCTCGCGGGATCGAAGATCTGGCTCCGGGTGCTGTCGGGAACCGAGAGCGCAGCCGAGGTATTGCCGCCCATGACGATCGCGTGCCCGTCGGGCAGCGCGGTGGCAACGTGATTGGTATGCGCGGTCGGCGCATTGGCGAGCGCCCGAATCCGGTTGCGGTAGCTCGCTTGTACCGTGGCTCGCGCCTCGAGGTGCTCGTCACCTCGGTCGACGCGCACCGTGAACGTCGTCGTGCGCGAGAGGGGCGGCGTCTCTACGGGGATACCGCTCTGGACCGGGCCGATTCCGTCAATGCTGGCGGATTCGCCGGCGAAGACCGCAGTGAGTTGAATACGTTCGCCGACGAAGACGGCGGCAGGCGCAGCGGTCAGAGCAAGCTCTGGACCCGAATCGCCGGCCTCGCGATGTCCCGACGAGCAAGCGACGAGCGTGCCCGCGACGAGGTGGAAGAGAACTGAACGCTGTCTCATTTGACCTGACCTCAGGGGGCGGACTTCGCGCGGATCGCGCCGCCGCACCACTGAGGATGACGTGAGGCGCCGAAGTATTCCGTGCAGGCTCATGTCGATCCAGCTGCTCTCGATGATCGCGCCGTTCATCGACGCGCGCGCCCTGAGTCCTGGGAGTACGCGGCTCGATCGGCTACCTGTGTCGGTTTCTCTACGTACGCAGCCCGCCGCGCGCCGATCGCGACGCGGCATCTGTCGTCTTCTTGGCTGCCGTCGATTCCGCGATGCGCCGATACTGCGGCCCTGGGCGATATTGGAGAGCGATCGTTTCGAGGTTCCGATGCGGAAAAACGGTCGCGCTGCTCGATCGCCCACCCGCTCCAAGACACTGTACGCCTATCCTCGGAATGACGCAGAATCGTTTGCGAAGTCGTTGAGGAACCTCGCGGTCTGCCGCCTTGGCTGGTGGGCGCTGCGGACGACGGCGAGCGGGATGGCCCTGGTGCGAGACGGCGCGATCTCGTTCGGCAACGCACGGTGGCACGAGCTCGACCGGCCGGGAGATGGACTCGGCTGGGAGAGGCTGAAAACCAGCGCCGCCGCGCGCACCCAGCGGGGCTTGAGCGAGCTTGCGCTCGACCAGGCAAAACGGCTTCTGGCGCGCTCCCCGTCCAGGTGGAGTGTCATCCGATGCCGGTGTGCAGGCATCGATCAGGTCGTCGAGTTGCGCGCCGAGAAAATGGCTGGCGGGCACGGCATGGTCGTCGTTCTCGCGTACGACGTCACCGAACAGCTCCGGGCCGAGGCCAAGCTGCGCGTGGCGCAGGAGGCCCTCCATCGAAGCCACCGCATGGAGGCCGTTGGAGAGCTTGCCTCCGGGCTGGCGCACGATCTGAACAATGCGCTGAACGTCATGCGCATGCGGCTGGAGCTCTTCCGTCGCGAAGTGCCCGACGCGACCGGGAATGCCCATTTCGAGGCGTTTACCCGCATGGTCACCGACGCCGCAGCGCGCGTCCTGCGGATGCACGAGCTGTCGCGGAAACAGACCGACCCATCGTTCGAGGAGGTCGATCTGCGGCAGGTGATCGACGATGCCATCGCAATGGCTCGACCCGAGCTGGAGCAGCGCTCCGCTTCCGATGAAAGGCATTTCGACCTCCGCTCGAACGTCGGTGCGCTCCCGCCCGTGCGCGCGAATCCCACGGAGCTCAAGCACCTGTTCGTCAACCTCCTCCTCAACGCGCGCGACGCGATGCCCGAGGGCGGCGCGATTTCAATCGAGGCCTCGCGCGAGGAGGATTTCGCGGTGGTCTGCGTCAACGACGAAGGAACCGGAATTCCCGAAGAACACCTGGAAACGATCTTCGAGTCGTTCTTCACCACCAAAGGCCCTCGCGGGACGGGCCTGGGACTCTCCATGGCCCGGAGCGCGATGGCGCGCCTTGGCGGATCGATCGTTGCCCGCAACCGCAAAAGGAAAGGAGCGGAGTTCCTGCTCCGCTTTCCGCTCTGCACCCGGTCTGCCCTTGCGGAGCGCGCGAAGTCCGAGCAAGTCGTCCCGCACATCGAGAGATCGCTGCGCCTCCTCCTCGTCGACGACGATCCGGATTGCCTGGAAGTGACCAAGGAAGTCCTGCGCGGCGAACCGCTCGAGATCGATACCGCGAGCAGCGGCACGGAAGCGTTGGCGAAGCTCGAGGAGAACGGCTACGACCTGCTGCTCTGCGACGTCGGAATGCCGGACATCAGCGGGTGGCAGGTGGCGCAAAAAGCGCGTGTGCGCCACCCAGCGATGCCGATCTTCATGGTCACCGGATGGGCGAACGAATTCGTCTCGGCGGAATCGCGGCCCGGTAGCGTCGACGGCGTCATCGCCAAGCCGGTCGAAATCGACGAGTTGCGCGCGATCATCGCGCGAACGGCGCTCCTGCCGGCGACACACCTCCACTAGCAGGAGTGGAACCCCTATCGCGCCGGTGACGCCCAGGGGGAGTTGGCGACATGAAGCAGCAGCACGACCCCGCACGCTGCGAGTGCCCGCCCACCGTAGGTCCGATCGCGGCGCGAACCGACGAAGTACACCGCGCCGCAGACAACGATGAACACGAGCTCGAACCACCACCAGCCGTGCGGCCATCGCACCCACAAGCCGAGCCCGAGGTGCGAGTGCGCATGCGGCCAAAGCGCGAGGTCCGGAGGGTGCATCACGAAGTCGAGAACGAAATGCGAGAACACGGCGATCCCTGCCGCGAACGCAACTGCGCGGCCTCGGCGCAGGAACAGGAGCCCGAACAGCACGGCCCAGAAGATCGACGCCGCGAACGAGTGCGACCAGTCGATGAAGTCGAGCGAGAACCCGGGCGACCGTCCCGGCGTCAGCGACGCTCGTTCGAAGCCGAGGAGGACGAAGATTCCGAACAGCACGTCCAGGAATCCGACTCCGAGGAGCAGGGCCCAGGTCGGCGCGCGCGGCTGCGCCGTCTTCAGGGCGAGCGCCGCGGCGAAGTGGCCCGCGTACATCAGGGCGCCGCGCGCGGGCGGTCGAGCCACGCCAGGATGGGCACGGGCAGGAGGAACCCGACGAGGCAAAAGATGGCGAACCCGGCCGGGGTCATCTGCGCCTCCACACCGGTTGCGAATTCGGGGACAGTATCACCGCCCGAACAGCTTGCGTAGCTCGCGCTTGGCGGCGTCCAGCTTGCGGCGCTGCGCGGCGGAGAGCTTCCTGCCCGCGCGGTTCTGGTAGAAGACGAGCATCGACATCGCCGAGCGGAAAGGCGCGCTCTTGCGGCGTTTGCTCCGTTCCGCGCTCCGCTTCAGCGACGAAGCGATGGCCCGCGCGCTTCCTCGCCGGAAGACGCCCTTCTCCAGGTCGAGCGCGTCGCTGGTCTCCATCACCCGCCTCGACCAGTACTTCCCACGCCGCGCCCGCGTCTTCGGGGCCGGCTTGCGCCGTGCAGCCATGCCTCGCAATTTGCGCATCCGCGTCCTTGGCGGCAGTTGCCTCAAGCGGGTGCCGTCGTCTCCGCCAACGCTCGCTCGACCGTCGTGCGCGACGCCTGGATCGCGCCCCACAACGCGCCATAGAGCTGCGCATCGCTGCGGAGCTTTGCCGGCATCAGGGGCGGCGGCATCTCCAGATATGCGCGGACTTCCTTGCGCACTCTGGACAGCAGCGCCGCGCCCGCGTCGCTCGTCCCGCCGCCGAAGATGATCGCCTGCGGATCGAGCAGCGCGCCGATGGCGACGACGGCAGCCGTGAGCTGCTCGATCACTGGCTGCGTGGCTCGCGCGAACCGGCGCTTGCTGACCGCCCGCGCCAGAGCCTCCGCGGCGTTGAGCTTCTTGCCGGTGGCGCGGCTGACGCGCTTCCTGATTGCGTTCTTGCCCACGATCGCGGAGAGATTCTTGCGCGTCCCTCCGCAAAAGAACGTCAACTCCCCTGCCTCGCCGCTGGCGAAATGCGCCCCTCGATAGAGCTGGCCGTCGAGAAACAGACCGGCGCCGACGCCGGTGCCGAGGGCGAGGAAGACAAAGGTGCCCATTCTCGTGGCGGCGCCGCACCACTTCTCGCCCAGGGCGCCGCAGTTCGAGTCGCGCTCGACGAAAACCGGAACGCCGTAGCGTTTCTCGAGGAGCGCCTTCAGCGGGACGTCGACCCAGCCTTCCAGATTGCCCGCGCGCAGTACTTTTCCTCGCGAGTCCACCGGTCCGGGCACCGCGACACCTAGCGCTCTCATCCCACCGCGTCCGCCCGGGATCGCGTCGATCTGCTCGTCGAGGACGGCGAGGATCGCTTCGACGCCATCGTCCGCCGGCGTCTTGATCTTGTCGGCATACACGTCCAGGCCGCTCTCCGCTTCGCGGGCGAGGAAGGACATCTTGCTCCCCCCGATGTCGACGGCCACCAGATGCGTCTTCATGGCTATAGCCGCCCGAGCGCGGCACCAATGAATACGCCGAGCACCGTTCCCGCCGCGATGTCGGACGGCCAATGCGCCGCGGCGCGCAGGCGTTCGACGCCGATGGCGGCAACCACCGCACCGAGCGCGACCGCAACGACGATGCGGGCGCGCGGCGGCGAATCAATCCAGACGGCAGTCAGGAGCGCCGCGGGACCGGCGACATGACTGCTCGGAAAAGAGCGATGACCGTCGCGGCTGAACCGCTTCCATCCCGGCCGCGGCCGGTGCGTCGCGCCCTTGATCAGTCTGGCGCAGGCGTCGGCAGCAACGGGAGCAATCGCGACCCCGGCAGCCGGCCGCCCGGCTGCTCGCAGCACGACGGCAGCGGCGATGCCTTGCGCGGCCGTGGCCCAAGGCGAGCAGAGTTTCGCCATGAGTCGCGCGGTCTTTCCGGCCGGATGGCGACGGGCCCTCCAGGAGATGACGCGATCGAATCTGCTGATGGCGAGGTGCATGAATGAAGTGTGGCCACCACCGAGCGTCCGGCAATCGGTAAAGCAACGCCTACAACGGCGGTTCGCGGCGCATCTCGACCCACGTTTCGAAAAGTGGCGGGCGGCGAGATCTTCCTTCAGATGGTGGAGGCCGTCTGACGAAATCGGAGACCCGACCCATGCGAATTGTTGCCCTTGCGATGCTGGCGCTCCTGGCGTGCGCTCATGAGACTGTCAACGCTCCCGAAGCCGTGGCGCCCCCGGTTGTCGAATCCCTGCCCGCTCCCGCGCCTGCGCCGGCTGCTCCTGCCGTTCCTGAGACGGTCGCCGTGGCGACGCCTCCGCCCGCCGCTCCGCCTCCGGCCAGCATCCCCGTGGAACGCCGGGCAGTGCAGAGCGCCGACGCGCCGAAGGCGGCCGGGCCGTACAGCGCCGCGATCCAGGCGCCTGCGGGTCGCGTCCTCTTTGTCTCGGGTCAGATCGCGGTGGACCCCGCGAAGGATCGTCTCGTCAATGGAGATGCCGCCAAGCAGACCGCGCGCGCAATGGAGAATGTGAAGGCGGTGCTCGAAGCCGCCGGGTCCAGCGTCGACGACGTGGTGAAGACGACCATCTTCCTCACCGACCTTGCCGACTTTCCGAAGGTCAACGACGCATACGGCCGTTACTTCCAGAAGACGCCGCCCGCCCGCGCTATGGTACAGGTGTCCGCGCTGTCCCGCGGAGCGCGCGTGGCCGTCGAGGCCGTCGCCATCAGCCGCGCGGGCGATTCCGGAGCGGCCGGTGGTCCCGTCACGGTGTCGACCGCTGGGGCGCCGAAAGCGATTGGTCCCTACAGCCAGGCAGTGGAGACCCGGGGAGGGTCGCTCCTGTTCGTCTCGGGCCAGATCCCGGTCGACCCCGCTACGGGCGAGCTCGTCCAGGGCGACATCGCCGCGCAGACAGAGCGGGTGATGGAGAACCTGAAAGCGGTCCTCGCCAGCGCCGGGGCCAGCTTCAGCGACGTGGTGAAGACGAACGTCTACATGGTCGACCTGGTGGGAGACGGCACCAAGATGAACGAGACGTACGGCCGTTACTTCCAGAAGTCGTTCCCCGCGCGCGCGACGGTGCAGATGGCGGCGTTGCCGAAGAGCGCACGCATCGAGATCGAGTGCGTGGCTGTCACTCGCGGCGGCGCTGCCGGCGCCGTGGAGAGCCCGCAGGCTCCGAAGGCGCTCGGCGCCTACAGCCAGGGAATGGGCGTCAACCCCGGCTCCTTCCTCTTCGTCTCCGGCCAGATCCCGATCGACCCGGCCACGGGCCATACCATCCTCGGCGACGCCGGCGCTCAGACTGAGCGCGTGATGAAGAACTTGAAGGCGGTGCTCGAAGCCGCCGGCGCGGGCTTCGACAAGGTGGTGAAGACGACCATCTTCGTCGCCGACATGGCGGACTACGCCAAGGTCAACGAGGCGTACGGCCGGTACTTCAGCAAGTCGCTGCCGGCGCGCGCTACGGTCCAGGTGGCCGCGCTCCCGAGAGGGGCGCGCGTCGCGATCGATTGCCTGGCAGGGCTCTAAGAAGCGACGACAGCACGACGACTTTCATCGGGCGCCTTGGGGCGCCCGATCGAAATGAATGACGCTCACCTCCGGGGACTACGCGTCGCTGCGCTTCTGATGGATCTTGAAACGCAGCGTCCACTCCTTCGCGGCTACCAGGTGACGTAGCGATAGTCGTAGAGGCTCGGCCGAAGTTCCCACGGCCCTCCCCAAGCGGCGAGGGCCTCCCTGGACCACCTTGGAGGGGGCGCTGACAGCGGGTGGGCCTGAACGGCCTCCGGAAGCGCACCGGGCGGGATCAGGGGAGTCGGCGCTGTGGAAGCGAAGAGAAGCAGCAATGGGACGATGGTCATGTAGCTCATGGCATGAGTTTGATGCTCCAGCGCGCCAAATCGACTCTGTCCGATGAGCGGCGACCGTCCGCGGACGAAACGACCCGAAATCATGAACGTCCTGCTACTGCCCCTGCGCGTCACCGGAACCTTCCGAGCGCATCTTCTCGCGCGAACGTGCGGTCACGGCGATGAAGGGAATCGCCGCAATCTCGAGAATGACGGCAGCGAGAACGACCCAGACCAGGGAAACATCGTAGAGCCAGCCGAGCAGCGCGCTGCCCAACAGCCAGAATGTCCCATACCCGGCGGTGAAGATGCCGTACGCGGACCCGCGATGGCTCGCCGGCACCATGGTCGCCACCGCCGCCGCGACGATGGATTCGTGGACGCCCATTCCCAGCCCCCACAGCGCGGTGCCGATGAGGGCCACCCACGTGCCTCCAAAGAATGCGAAGGGTGCGTACGTCGCGGTCAGCAACGTCAGCGGAACCAGAATCCAGAGGCCGAATCGATCGAACAGCTTGCCGAAGACGAGTGAGCCCGCGCCGCTGACGCCCATGGCGACCGCGTAGAACACCGCGGTCATGCTTCCGGGGAGAATCTTCGCCTTCTCGAAGTGGTAGGCGATCAGCGGGTAGTCGGCGAAGCCCGCCGCGACGAGCCCCGCGCCGGCGAGATAGATCCAGAAGCGGCGCGGCAAGCCCTTGCCTTCGAGAGGTTCGGCCTCGTGGCTCGGTTCGAGGTCCTCGGGCCTCGGATAGAGGACGCGCGCCACCACCAGAAGCGCGAGAGTGATTGCCGCCGGGATGGCAAGCACCGCGAACGCCAGGCGATAGTCATGGCGCAGCGCCAGGATACCGGCCATCGCGAGCGGGCCGAGGAGCGCTCCGAACTGATCGAGCGCCTCGTGCAACCCGAACGCCCAGCCGTAGCCGCCCATCTCCTTGCCTGCGTGCGAGAGCATCACGTCACGCGGCGGATTGCGCGTGGCCTTTCCGATCCGCTCGAGAATGAGCAGGCCTACGGCGAGCGGCCAATTCCCCGCCAGCGCCAGCAGCGGGACCGCGCACATCTGGACGACGTAGCCGGCAATGGTGATGGGCCAGAACTGCCGCGTCTTGTCCGCGAGCCTGCCGGAGACGACGCGGAGCGCGTAGCCGAGAAATTCACCGAGGCCGCTGGCGATGCCGACGACCGCGCCGCTCGCGCCGAGCGCAGCAAGGAACGGGCCGGCGATCCCGCGTGCGCCCTCGTAGGTGAAGTCGGCGAAGAGGCTCATCACGCCGACCAGCACCACGAACCGGAGCGCGCGCTTCCTCCTTTCGGTCATGGAAGAAGAAGCGCTCTCATCGAGGCGTGAACTGGTCGAGGTCCGACAGCCCGAACTGCTCCTCCAGTTTCGCCACCTGCGCCACCGCGCCTTCGAAGCCCTCGTTGCCGAGCTGCTTCTTCTCTTCCGCCTCGAACTGATCGCCCAGCTCGTCGTACGCCTTTTCGCCCATCAGATCGTGGAACGCCGGAAAGAGCACGGTGTCCTCGCGCGCCGCGTGCGGCCGGTACATGCGGTTGAAGACGCGGAGCAGCTCCGCCAGCTTCTTGCCATCGCCGCCATCGCACAGCTTGACGACGTTTGCGGTGACCGTGCGGCCCGCCTGGTGCTGGCGACGGAGCGTGGCGGTCAGGTCCGTCAACTTCTCCGCCTTCTCCATGCGCGGGAAGATGAAGTTCTCCTCCAGCTTCTCGTGGTAATCCTCGATCACCTTGCGCACGATGCCGGCGCTTGCCGCAAGGGCATCGAGCGGCGGTTTGTCGCCGCTCTCCAGCCGGCGAGCCGCGTCGTCATAGATGAACATCACGCGCCGCAGGACGCCATGCTCGCGCATGAGGTCCTCGCCGGGTCCGACCTCCGCTTCTTTCTTCCGGGCCTTCTTCGCGGCTGCACCAGCAGGAAACGCGGCGACCAGATAACCCGCCCCCAGTCCGAACAGCACGTCCCGCCGATTCCGCTCGTCCACATGACACCTCCTCACTCCTCGAACATAGCGATCTCCGACTGGCAACTCGTCGATGGCAGCCGCTAGCACGGCTTCGAGTTGCTTGCCCAGCGCGCCATCCCAGCGCCTGTACCGCCCGCGGACTCATATGACGGCGCGGCCGCCCAGCGGGGCAAGGCGCTCTTCGAGGGCAAGGCGCGGTGCGCGACCTGCCACGTGCCGCCGCTCTACACCGAGCCCGGCTGGCAGATGCATACCGGCGCCGAGATCGGAATCGACGATTTCCAGTCGCAGCGCTCACCGGACGGGCGCTACCGGACCACGCCTCTCAAGGGACTTTTCGCGCGCAAGAAGGGCGGGTTCTACCATGACGGCCGCTTCGCTGATTACGCCGCGGTGATCAGACACTACGATGGCTTTCTTCGCCTCGGGCTCGAAGATCGCGAGAAGGCGGACCTGGCCTCAAGTCGTTGTGACAGAATCACCTGGGGCGCCGGCGAGCTTGCGGGCGCACCTGGGACCTCACAATTCGGGTACCGTCTGCGTTGTCCACGCATGACACCGAACGCTCCATCGTCGCGCGGCAGGATGGGCCGCAGCCGCCTGGGTGGCGTCGCCACCGCGCTCGCGCCTGCGCATGAGTGCGCGCCGCAGCAGCTCGCCCTCGGAATCTCCTCTCCGGCCGCGGCGCTTGTCCCCGAAGTCCTTTTGCCGGGCGCCGTCAAGATCGCGGGCTGGCTCAGCCGTGATGTGCAGCGATCGCTCGCCGCCGGGTTCCGCCAGTGGGCATTGCCGCCGGCCGGGCTCCGGCACCCGCGGGTCCCGAGCGGACATCTGATGAGCGTCCAGTCGGTGTGCCTGGGGTGGCACTGGGAGCCGTACGCCTATTCCAAGACGGCTGACGACACCGACGGCGCACCGGTCAAGCCGTTGCCTCTCGAGCTCGCCGAACTGGCCCGGGCTGCCGTCGCGGAAGCTTACGGGCCGGACAGAGCAGCCTCCTACGCACCGGACGCGGCGATCGTGAACCTCTACGCGTCGGGTGCGCAGCTCGGACTGCATCTCGACGGCGAGGAGCCCAGCGACGCTCCGGTCGTCACCCTGAGCCTCGGCGACAGCTGCGTGTTCCGGTTTGCGGGCGTCGGCCGTCGCAATGGCCCGTTCAAAGACGTCGAGCTCCACTCCGGCGATCTGCTGGTCTTCGGCGGGCCGAGCCGGCGCATCTATCACGGCGTCCCCAAGGTGCTCGAGGGGACGGCGCCTGCGAGCCTCGGCCTTCCCCCGGGCAGGGTGAGCATCACCCTGCGGGAGACTGGACTGTGAACGGCCCGCTCTTGCTCTTCCATGACGCCCGATGACCGCACCGCGGCAGCGGGCGGCGCGACCGTTCGAGGAGATCGTCGCCGAGCACGGCGCTCTGGTGATGCGCGTGTGCCGGGCGCTGGTGGGGCCGGTGGACGCCGCCGACGCCTGGTCGGAGACGTTCTTGTCCGCGCTGCAGGCGTATCCAAGGCTGCGAGCGGGCAGCAACATCCGCGGGTGGCTCGTGACCATTGCCCATCGGAAGGCGATCGATCAGCTCCGGGGCGCCGCGCGAAGGCCCGAACCGGCACGCGACGTGCCCGAGCTGGCCGTCCCCGAGCCGGCGTCGGCGGATGACGACGAGCTCCGCGCCGCTCTGGACGCCCTGCCGCTCAAGCAGCGCGGCGCGGTGATCTACCGGTATCTCGCCGAGCTCTCGTACGCCGAGGTCGGCGAGCTCCTGGGTTCCAACGCCACCGCTGCGCGGCGAAGCGCGGCGGATGGCATCGCAAGCCTTCGCAAGCGTCTTTCGAAAGGAACGTCATGACCACCGACAAGCAGATCATCGATCGCGTCGAAGAGGGATTTGCCGGCTTCTCCGCCGCATTCGACATCGACGGCAGGCTGCACGCGCGGCTCGCCGTGCTGGCGGAGCGGCGGGGGCTCCTCGACGTGTCGTACCGCACCATCGACAGCCCGCTCGGGCCGCTGCTCCTGGCGGCGACCGGGAAGGGCCTCGTGCGGGTGGCGTTCAGCCGGGAAGATCATCAGTCCGTCCTTTCCAGCCTCGCGAGCGACATCAGTCCCCGCATCCTCCGCACGCCCCGGCGACTCGACAAGGCGGCGCGCGAGCTCGAGGAGTACTTCGCGGGCAAGCGACGCGCGTTCACCGTACCGGTCGATCTTCAGCTCGCCCACGGGTTCCGTCGCTCTGTGCTCCTGCACCTGCGCGACATTCCTTACGGCGAGACGCAGAGCTACACCGCCGTGGCGAAGGCTGCTGGCAATCCGTCCGCGGTCCGGGCGGCCGCCAGCGCGTGCTCCCACAATCCGCTGCCACTGGTCGTGCCCTGCCATCGCGTCGTGCGCAGCGATGGCACCTTGGGCAAGTACCTCGGCGGCCCCGAGGCCAAGCACGCCTTGCTCGCAATGGAGGCGGCGCGGTGATCTCTTGCCTGCGCGACAGTATCTCGCCGCCGCCCCGGCGGAGAGGCGGGCGCCGTAGATTCTCGAGTTAGTGGCAGCGCTCGACCGCCGAGAGCCGATAGCGGCGCAAGCGACTCTCGCCGGCGCGGCCGGTCAGGTCGTCCGCCACCAGGCACTTGGCACCGAGCTCACGCCCCGAGAGCAGGGTCGGCATCGTCGCATATACGAGTCGCTGGCCGCCGCAGGTGAAATAGTGCCCGAGCGAGTTTGCGTCGACCGATACGCCGCCGGTCTTCCAGTCCAGGTCATGCGGAATGTCCAAGGTGAGGGTGTTGCCTCTCCGCTCCTGGATGCACCCAGTGCTCAGGTCCACGACTGCGATCGTCTTCATGGCAGCTCGCTGGGTGTTCGGTGCAGCGGCGTTTCGGACGAAAGGACTCGAAGTTCAGCCCGAAGTATACGCTGCCGAGGGGAACGACGCGAGGTACGAGCGACTCGTCGCGCGTGCATCATCCCCGCACCGGTTCGATCGCCGTCAGTCGAAGTACTTCTACGCGTTTTGTTCTCGGCGCTTGACAAGGCTTCTGATGAAGCGCAACACGATGTATCGAGACGCGCGGAGTCCAATTCGACTCGATCGCGCGCGCTTTCGACCACATTGGTTTAGCTCCCATGCGTCCGGCACCAAGCCAGGAACCGAGCCATGATCCGATCTCGCCGAGTGACATCGCCGAGAAGATCAAGGGGCTCGGGCGTGACGCCGCCGACTTCGGTTTCGAGCTTCTTCTCGTCGGCACACGGGAGCGCATCGCGCGACTCGAGTCGGACCTGGCGGCGTGCGACAGGAACGCGGGGCAGCGGGAAGCGGCATTCAGATCTACCTCCGCGACGTGGGACACCAAGCGCGTGGCGATGGAGACGGAGCTCGGCGCGTACCGCACAGTCGTTCGGGACGCGCTCAGGATCATCGAGCATCACGCTGGCGGCACGATGGCCGACGTGAGAAATCTCCTGCGCGGGATCCATCGCTTGTGACCACGACGTTTCACGCTTCTGTCGCTATTCCCTGGATCAGCTGTTACACCTGCTGTGCATGGACGCGCGACACGAGCACTACCGGTGGTGGCTGCTGGATGGCGATCTCGAGATCGTCTCGGACGGCAGAATCGCCGGTGCGTCGCTGCTGGCGGCGCTCGCGGACCTGAACCGGCACATCAACCGGCTCGGTGACCGCGGCCAGCATCCGACCAACCAACCCTACAGGCTCATCGTCTACAAAGGCGCCGCCGTAGTCGCAGTGCGGCCGGCTACGCTCGGAATCTGCTGAAGGCAAAACGCGCAGACCCATCTGCGTTCACCTGCCGTTTCGCTGACGAGCACCGATGCGACAACTGCATGGGCTGGAGCTGCTGCTCACCGCGTTGATGCGAGCCTGATTTCATTCCGCTCGCAGCGATACCGCCGGGTCCACTCGTGTCGCCCGGCGGGCCGGAATCCAGCTCGCGAGCAGGGCCGATATGACGAGCACGGCGGCCGTCGATGCGAGTGTAAGCGGGTCAGTCGTGCTGACCCGGTACACGAGCGACGCCAGCACGCGCGTTCCCGCCAGAGCGCCGGCAAGACCGACCGCGACGCCCGCCAGCGCCAGGCGCAGACCCGATCCGACCACCATCCGCCGCACCAGCGACGAATCCGCCCCGAGCGCCATCCGGATGCCGATCTCCCGCGTCCGCTGCGCCACCGAGTACGCTGTCACGCCGTAGATTCCGAGCGCCGCCAAGGCCAGCGCCAGAACGGCGAAGATGCTCAGAAGCGTCATCTGGAACCGCTGCTCGTTCACCGATTCGTTCACGATCTGCGCCAGCGGCCGCGCTGCCGAGAGCGGCAGGTCCGGATCCAGCGCCGCCACGTCCGCCCGCAGCGCCGCCAACAGCGACATCGGCTCGCCGCTCGCGGCCCGCATTGCTACCCGCAGCCCGGGAACCGTGTACTGCATCAGCGGCACGACGATCAGTGGCGCCGGCGCGCGATCGAGCCCTTTGGTGTGCACGTCCCCGATCACGCCGGCGATCGTCCACGGGTCGTTCCCGGGCCCCAGTATCTGGTTGATCCGCCGCCCGAGGGGCTCGCCCTTCGGGATCAGCCGGCGCACGAACGCCTCGTTGACCAGCACCACGTGCGGCGCCGCCTTCACGTCGGACCAGGCCAGGTCGCGCCCGGAAACCAGCGGAATGCCGATCGTCGCCAGGTACCCCGGCGTTGCCCAGAGAATCTCGGCTCTCGGGAACTGTCCGGGCGGGTACGGCTCGCCCCCCTCGAGCGTGAATCCGTACTCGCTTCGCGCCCGCGCGTCGAGCGGCACGCTGGTCATCAACGCGGCGCTGCGCGTTCCCGGCTCGGCCTGCAGCCGCTCCATGAGGTTCTGGGCCAGCGCGAAGATGCGCTCGGGCGGATAGCGCGAGGGGGGCAGATCGAGATCGGCCACCAGCACCCGCTCGGGCGCCGCGAGCCCGGAAGGCACCTCGAGCAGCCCCGACAACGTCCGGATCATCAGGCCCGCCCCGGCCGCGAGCACGAACGCCAGCGCCGTCTCGACGACGACCAGCGCCGTACGCGCCCGCCACCGTCCGGTGCCACCGGAGCCGTTCTTGAGCACCCCCATCAGCTGCGGCGACGTCAGTTGCAGCGCCGGAGCGAGTCCGGCGAGGAGCCCCGCGCCCATCGCAGCCAGTAGCGCGAACGCCAGCACCGCGGCGTCGATGTGCACTTCTTCCAGCCGCGGCATGTCCGGAGGCGCGAGCGAGAGAAGCGCGCCCAGGATCCACGGCGCGGCCAGCACCGCGAGCAATCCGCCGAGCGTCGCGAGCACCATCGCCTCGACGAGCAGGTGGCGGACCAGCGCGCCGCGACCCGCGCCCAGCGCCGCGCGGATTGCCAGCTCGCGCTGCCGCGCCATTCCTCGGGCGAGAAGAAGCGAAGCCACGTTGGCGCAGGCGATCAAGAGCGCCAGCAGGACCGCCCCGAACAGCGCGGTCAGCGCCGGCTTCACCGGCCCGACCAGATCGTCGAGCAGCGGCTGCGCCTCCATCGTCCATGCGGCGTGCTCCGCGATCTTCGCGTGGACGCGGGGAGCCGACACGTCCAGCTCGGCCTGCGCCTCGCGCACTCCCGCGCCTGGCTTGAGCCTCGCGACGGCCATCACCCAGTACATGCCGCGGAACTCGTTCTCCCTGCCTTCCATCGCCATCGGCAAGAGCACTTCGGCCTGCCGCAGGAGCGGGAAATGGAAGTCGGCCGGCATCACGCCGCCGATCTCGTACGTGCGCCCGTCGAGGACCAGCGTGTGGCCGGCGACCCCGCGATCGCCGCCGAACTCGCGGCGCCAGAACGAGTCGGTGAGCACGGCCGTCCGCGGACCGCCGGCGACGTCCTCGCTCTCCGCCGGACCGCGCCCGAAGGCCGGCTGGATCTGCAGCGTGGAGAAAAAGCTGGCGGTGATCCGCGCGACGCGGACTTGCACCGGCGGCCCCCGCCCCGTCAGCGTCTGCCGGGTCGCGCGCACGCCGGCGACGGATGCGAAGACGCCGCCCTGGCGGGACACGTCGACATAGTCCGGCCCAGAAAACGGCCAGCGCGCATCGGTCCCGGCCGGACGCTCGTACAGCCGCACTAACTCCTCGGAATGCGGCAGCCCGAGCGGCCGCAAGACCACGCTGCGGATCACGCTGAAAACCGCCGTGCTTCCACCCACCCCGACGGCGAGCACCAGCACTGCCGCCGCGGTGAAGCCCGGCGCGCGCCAGAGGGTCCGCAGCGCGAGGCGGAGGTCATTCATGCGTACACTGAACGCAAGCCTGATGCCATTTGCGCGACCCCGAAATCACGGCAGTTGCCGAGAGCGGTGTGCGATTGCGGGATCCTCTGTCCCAAATGCGCGCATCCCATTTTGTGGTCCTCGACCTCGACCAGCAGCAGATCCGGATGCTCGCGCAGGACAACGCACAAAGACCACCGCACTGCGTTTTTCACGGCAGCGTCCGGGCCACCCGGAAGCCCATCATGATGTCCCGATAGGCGGCGGGGTTCCGCTCGCGCGTCGCTGATCGGAGCATCCAGGGAGGATAGAACCACGAGCCGCCGCGATCGACGCGCATGCAGGAATTCGCCGGCTCCGCTGCGCTGCCGTCTGACGGCGCACTGGCGTAGGTTTCGGCATAACAATCCTGCGTCCATTGCCAGACGTTGCCGGCCATGTCGTAGAGGCCGAAGGCGTTCGCCGGTTTCGATCCCACAGGGTGGGTGCGCCCGCCGGAATTGCCCTTGAACCAGGCATTGCGGTCCGTGTCGGCGTCGTCGTCTCCCCAGAAGAAGCGCGTTGTGGTCCCGGCGCGCGCTGCGTATTCCCACTCCGCCTCGCTCGGCAGGCGATAAGCGGACTCGTGCAGCTGCCCGTTGAGCCAGGCAACGTATGCTTGCGCGTCCTGCCAGTCGACGCAGACAACCGGATCGCGATCGGTCTGATCGAATCCCGGGGCCTGCCAGCTCACGCTCGGCCGCTTCTCCCATTTCGCGCCGTCGTGGCCGCAGCCATCGCCAGCGGAACGCCCGGTGGCGCGAACAAACGCGGCGTACTCGGCCCGGGTCACGTCGTACTTGCCCAACGCGAACGGCCGCAGCGAGACCGCGTGCTGCGGCGCCTCATCCGCGACCGCGATCATCAGCGCGCCGTGGCTCACCGCCCAAGCCTTCTCTTCCATGGGCGAGCCTCTCGTGAACCGGCCTGCGGGGATCACGACCATCTCCGGGCAGTCCGGGCAGTCGCGAAACCCGGCTCCGGGCGCGCGATCGGACTTTCTGCTCTGCTCATGCACTTCGCGGACGGCGTCCACCACGGCGTCCGGCTCGTCGAACTGCACGTATTCCGAGCTGTGTCGCGTAAAGATCTGCCGGGCATTCGAAGAGAGGTCGAGCCAGCGCGCCTGCGCCTGCGCGATCTGATGCTGGTAATCCAGACGCTTGGGATCCGTTTCCGGCACTGCGGGCAGATGCCCGACGCCATGGTTGCCCGTGGTCAGCACGCGGACGGGCCGGGAACCGAGGGAGAGTCGGTGCTTCATGAGGTAATCTTCGTCCCAGGGCATCTGTTCCATTTCCGAGAGATACGCGTCGTACATCGCGACCTTCGTTTGCGCGATCTGGAGCAACTTCGCGTTTAATTCCGCCGACCATGCCGGCTCGGGTAATCCGCGAAAGAACTGCTGGGCGCAATTGCGAGGCGGCTGGCCCGGACGCGAGGGCAACGGAGGCAACGGCTTGCCCAGGGCGATCGCGTCACGGCACTCGCGCAGGCGCTGGATGATTTTGGCCTCCCCGCGGTGATCCTCTTCCCGCATCTGTTCCGGCTCGAGATCCTGGGCATCCGCCTCGACCATCACGAGCCCTGCCACCTCCGGCAGGTAGCGCTCCGCAAAGGTGCGCACGCAGTCGCCGCCGAACGCATTACCGACCAGGATATACGGCCCAGCGATGCCGGCGTTGTGAAGCGCGGTATGCAACTCGTCCGCGATGCGCACGCTCGTGCGTGGCATGGGACCGGGATCGCTGAACCCGGCCCCGGCGCGATCGTAGCTGCATGCACGGGTCCATTGCGCGATGCGTGGCTGGACCGTCGCCCACGCCGGGGCCCAGTCTTCCCAGCCGGATTCGAAGACGACGGTGGGCGAGCCGTTGCCCGTGCAGTACAGGTTCAATCGCGCTCCGTCGCCGGCTGGAACGATTTGTCCGGGGCGTGTGTACAGCGCGTCTGCAGGCGCGGCGGCGGCCCGGTGTTGCAGCGCCCATGCCGCAAGCGCGGCGAGGAAGAGGACCGCGCGTTCCGGCCGGACCATGCCTGCCCCCTTTGCTCGACAACAGTTCTGAACACCGCCTGGCGCGGTTCATTCCACGCCTTTGCGCCATGTCGCTCACATGCAAAGGCCCGCTGCATTATCCGTCCTACGACCCAACGATGACGCGGAGCGGAACGACCTACCGCGTTGACATTACGACGGAAAAGGGGGTATCCGCCTCGCGGAGATCGAGCGGATCGGCGCTCCTTTTCTCCGGGAGGCGATCATGATCGTGAAGTGGTTTCGAGGGGCTCGTGTCTCGTTCGTTCTGATCCTCGCGCTCGCTCTCGGCGTCGGGGGCGGCCTCGCCCGCGACGCCGCGGCGAAGCAGGCCCAGTGGGTCGCGGCGTGGGGCTTCTCCATCCAGGGGCGCTCCCCGACGCTGCTGAACAACCAGACCGTCCGCATGATCGCGCGCCCGACGGTGTCGGGATCGGCCGTGCGCGTGTTGATCGACAACTTCTTCGGCACGAGCCCGCTCGTCGTCGGATCGGCCTCGTTCGCGGTGCGCAACAACGGCGCGCAGCTCGTGCCCGCAACCGTCCAGCCGCTCACCTTCAACGGGTCCGCCTCCGTCATCATCCCCATCGGAGGGTCGATGTACACGGACGCGCTGGCCTTCGAGATCGACGCCTGGGCGGACGTGGCCGTCAGCGTGTACTTGCCCGGAGCGGGGGTCCAGGCCAGCCGGCACAACAATGCGCGCACGACGTCGTTCCTCACGGCGAGCGGTAGCGGCGATCATACGCGCGACGAGGCGTCGACGGCGTTCACCACCACGACGACGGAAATGCTGTTCACCTCCGCCATCGACGTCTCCTCCGACGCGAGGAGCGCCGTCGTCTTCCTCGGCGACTCGATCACCGACGGCACCGCCACCACGACGGACGGCCACGATCGCTGGCATGACATCCTCTACCTGCGCCGGCTCCTCGATCCCGGTCCGGGCGCCGGCCCGAAGGCCGATCAGGATCTCGGGTTCGTCAACGAAGGCATCGGCGGCAACCGCGTCACCGTCACCGTGGGGCAGGGCAGCCCCGCGGCGGTCCAGCGCCTCGATCGCGACGTGCTCGAGCGCACGGGGATCGGCAAGGTGGTCTTCTTCGAAGGCACGAACGACCTCGCGAGCGGGCAGGTCAATGCCGACCAGCTCATCGCCGGCATGATGGAGATCATCGACCGCGTCCACGCGCGGAAGCTCCACATCGTCGGCGCGACGATCATCCCGCGCTCGAACGCGACCTGGACGGCGCAGATGACCGCGTACCGGCACCAGGTGAACGACTGGATCCTGCACCGCGCGCGCTTCGACGGAGTCATCGACTTCGACAAGGTGATGCGCGACGCGACGAACCCCGACATCATGGCGCCGAGGCTCGAGTTCGGCGACCACATCCACCCGAACCCGTTCGGCTACCTGCAGATGGGCCAGTCGATCAACATGTCCCTGATCGACAGGCGCTGAAGAGCACGCGTCCGTCGACGAGCCGCGCCCCGCGCCGGGGCGCGGCTTCTAGCGCGCGGCCGAGGAGGCCGGGCCGCCGGCCCGCGCGGTTGAACGTCTCCTCGATAAGCTTGCGCGCCACGATCGTCGCAGCCGTCGCGCCGAGCGCGCCGAGGATCTTCTCCGGCACGGTCGGGTCACCTCCTCCGGCGGATCGATCAGCCGCGCGAGCGCGCGCCGCAGCCGGCGCGCCTTCGAGACCGGCTTGTTGCGCTGCGGCGCGGCATAGATCGCGTACGCGACGTCGCCGAGCAGCCCGAGCACGACCACGCCCGCCACCGCGGGCGGCCGGATGCCGGCGCTGGAATTCCTCTTCGTGGTCTCGCTCGGCGAGCTGGTGCTGCTCGTCTGGCTGATCGGCTGGGGAACGCGGCTGCGCGACTAGCGCTGCGTCGAGAGCAGCTCCTTGGCGAAAGGACCTGGGTGCCCGCCGCGCAAGGCCGGTTCTCTCTCCGGTCACATCGTATCGCTGCCCAGCAGCAGCGGGTCCAACGCGATGTGGACGGCGTTCTCGTTGCGGTCGCCGTCAGCGAAGAGTTCGCTGCGCGGGCGACGATCGAAGTCGCCCCCGACGGTCACGTTTCCCAGCACTTGGATCCCGCCGCCCTTCGCGTACAGCAGCTGGCCCTCGGGGTCGGCGACGACCACGACGAGAGAGAGGGCGCGAATGGATCCGGAGTGGGTCCTGACGAGCGCCTTCCAGAAACCACCCTTGCCGGCCCCCTCGGTGACGCCGTCCCACCGCGCCTGGTCGTGGGACAGCGCGGCGTTCACCACGCGGATGCTCGGTGTGAGCAGCGCGTCGGCGTTGAACCGGGCCTTGAGCTCTCTCCCGATGGCGGCGTTGAGCGCTTTCACTTTCGCCTCGTCGGCCTTGCCGGTCGTGGGGTCGAAGACCCCGCCCGCCTCCTTGGTCTTCGCCTCGATGATGGGGCCGACGTCGCTGCCCGGTACCACGGCGATCCCCGAGTTCTTCAGCTTCGCCTCGATGGCGCCCGCAAACAGCGCGCGCACCGGCTCCGGATCCTCCAGATCACCCGGCAAGCGGACCGGCGCGAGCGCGACCGTTTTCAGCGCCGGATAGAAAGATTCTCGCGGGACTTTGAACGGATTGTATGGCTTCTGCGTCGAGCCGCAAGCGCAGGCTACGATGGCGATCGTCTGCAGAGCGAGGCGGAACCGCGCCATGGCTACCCCCCGGCAATGAGTCTACCGCCGCCGGGACGGGGATCGTCAATCCCGGGTGATCTCCACGGTGTCGAATTCCTCCGCTTAATTGTTCTCCGTCCCGGCGCCATGGATCGGTGAGGCTCACTCCTCAGCTCACCGCTTTCTTCACGAGCGCGCCGATCCTTGCTTCTTCGGCGGTGGTCAACTCCTTCAGCGCGAATGAGGTCGGCCACATGGCGCCTTCGTCGAGGTTCGCATTGTCGCTGAAGCCGAACGTCGCGTACCTCGTTTTGAACTTCTGGGCGCTTTGGAAGAAGCAGACGACATTGCCGTCCTTGGCATACGCGGGCATCCCGTACCAGGATCTCGGCAAGAGGGCTGGCGCGCTGGCCTTGATGATGGCATGGAGCCGCTCGGCCATGGCGCGATCGCGTTCCGCCATCTCGGCGATCTTCGCGAGCACGTCGCTTTCGCCGTCCGCCCTGCCCGCGCGCGGGCCGCGGCGCGCAGCCGCCTTCAGCTCTTGGGCGCGCTCCCTCATCGCGGCGCGTTCCTCGTCCGTGAATCCCTTGGACGCCTTGGCAGTGGTTCTCTTGGAGAACGGCCGCGTGCCCTTCCTTGCAGGTTTCCTTTCAGCCATTGCGAAGCTCCTCCCTGCGCCGAAGCGGCGACGATCGCGAGCTCGACTCGTAAGCGTCAAGGCCCCTGTGTGGAACATTTCGCGCTTGCGGCGGAACGCAGCGGTGCCCGCCCCTTCGGGGCGCGACGGACAGGGGGCTTGAAGACACGCGAAGGCCCCATCGGCTAATGGCCGACAGGGCCCAGGTTGTCATGGTTGCGGGGGCATGATGGATGAATCATCTACGACACCGAACCCTCGGTTTTTCAGCAGGTTACGTCGTCGGCACGTCATGGCTTCGCTGCAAACCGCCGAGTAAGCGTAGGGGCCCGTCGAGGACGGGTCGGCCACTACGAAGGGCTGTGTCAGGGGGTTCAGCGAGTATCCTCGTGTTCTCTCTGACTCGGTGGAGCCAACTGTGGCCGAGGTCGTTGAACGCGTCGAATGCCAGGACGGTGAAGAACTGCTCGCGGCTATTTCGCTTCGAGGGAAGTACTTCCGCGGGCGCCGTCGTGAGTCCAGAAGCGGGATGGAGCGATGGATCTTCCGCGGCCAAGCGCAAGAATGGCCGCTCCTCCCTTCCGCGCTGCGCGCGGGCGAGCACGGACCACTGATGTTCCACTCTCGTGAAGGTTGGGCTCGGGTTGCGCCGACCAACACGGTGCAAGGCCTCTCGCTTCCAAACGACAGCCAACTACTACGTCGGCAACTGGCCCAGTTCGACATGATTGTGGATGACCACTTTGAAGAGAGGGCCGACGGGTTGCCAATGGCACTGTGGCCACCCGAAGTGTTGCTATCAACATTCGCTCTTGCCCAGCACCACGGAATTCCGACGCGTCTGCTCGACTGGACGCGAAAGCCATTCGTTGCGGCGTACTTCGCCGCGCGGGACGCTGCAAGAGAGCGGTTCAAGAACGATGCAATTGAGCCCACGCGACTCGTGATCTACGCGTTTAAAGCGAGCGTTCTCGAGCTCGACTACGCAGAGCGTAGAGAGCGCTTTACTTCCATCGTCGCTGCGCCTCGTCACGGCAACCCGAACCTTCATGCACAGGCCGGGGTGTTCACGGTCGAGCGTCTCCGAAGGCTTTCCATCGGCGATCCGGTCGACCGAAGGCCTTTTGACGAGCAACTCGTTGCGGCGGCGAGAAACTATCCCGACGGCGAGTGGCCATTGCTCAGAGTCTTCACCTTGCCGAACCGGTTCTCAACTGAGCTTCTGTGGCTCCTGTACTTGGAGGGTCTCACCGCCAGCGCGGTGTTTCCGGGCTTCAATGGAGTGGCTGAAACACTCAAGGACGAGGAACTGTTCCAAGGACTCGGTCTGCCAGAGCGCTGATTCAGCGTCGATTGTGGAGTATGCAGTGCCGGTCCCGCGATTCCGTCCAGCTCCTGCTTGCGCCCATCAACGCCGGCGCCGGTTGTTTCTTGACCGCGCCTTCCGCGTTTTTGTTCGCCATTGGCCGATCTCCGGCCTCGCGGGCTCTACAGGTAGCTGCTTTTTCAGCGAGACGGGTGCCGCGCGGATGCCGGGCAATGTCGTGACGCGGTCTGACCACTCGCCCGTCGCGGGTTCTTTCTGTGCATGATTACCACCGGGGAACAGCCTGGGCACATCTAAAGATTTTGACGTTTTTGGAAAAGCCATCGTGCGGTGTAGGCTCCGCTCCGGGAGGACAACCACTGCCTGATGCCAAACCGCCGACTCGCTGCCGATGAGCTAATCGTCGCGCGCGCCGTCCTTAAACGCTTGCGCGCGCGCCTCGTAGCGCTCAGTGCAGGAGACGAGGACCTGCTCTGGGCGCTCCGGCGGAAGATTTTCAAGGAGTTGATCTACGACGAGCGCGGAAAGCCGATGCAGCGGAGGGCGCTCAAGCTTGTCAAGCGGATGCAGCAAGGCGGCAAGTGCGCGCTCTGTCGGAGAAGGTTGCCGAAGGCGTACTGCGTCCTTGACCGACTGGTCGCGATGAAGGGGTACACGGTCAAGAACACTCGCTTGCTCTGCCCGGCCTGCGATACTCGCGTACAGAAGGAGCGGCGTTACGTCTAACTACGGAACGACAGCCCCGCCCGATGCGTCCACCCAGCCCGAGTTGGCCGCGTTGCGCCAGAGCGGCTTGTTGAGGCCACGATGAAAGACCGGACCAAACCCTGGGGCGAGTCCCTGAGTCAGAAAGTCCGCGCTCTGAGCGGCAAGGACGTCGTCGCTTGCAACGGTCCATCCCTGAGCCAGAGCGGTCAAGACGCATTGGTCCGGAAGATCGACGCTGCCGTTTGGACCGACAGTAAACTGCATGCCGCCGATCCCCCATGCTTCTGGAATTTATGGACAGCCGGGTACCACACACACGAAGTGCGTTCAGCCCACTTTATTCACGTATGGACCCACGGTCGACGCATGCACGCCGGACGCTGCGCGAACGAACACCGTCCAAATCAATTATCTGAAGCAAGGCGCCTACCAAGGACTCTTTCAGCAGGGAACAACTGTTGTTTACCACGACGCGATGACGCAGACCGGGTCGTGGCCATCACCGCAATCCTGCCTCTGTACCGACATCAGCGGAAACCATAGTGTCTGCGGCTCAACACCTTGCGCGTCCTTCTAGGTTGAGACAGCACCTTCTTCAGATGCGGGTTGTTGGAGTCGTTGCCACTGTCTGTCCGGATAGGAGCGGACCATGCGGTTGGATGCGCGGCACGTCGCTTTCGTTCTTGCAGTCGTCGCGTTCGGCTGCGGATCGCGCGGACAGCCTTCCACTTCAACAGCGAACACCTCCGCCGCCGGACTCTGTTGCGAAAGCACGGGGGCTGCGGTTCCGGGTTCTTCCGGTAATACGCGGCCAGCGGCGACGCCTGCTTACGATATCACACGACTGATGTATGGCGTGCCCCTCGACTTAGACGAGGAGGGCAACATTCTGCTCCAGCCCGCCAGCGACCGTGGGGCCATCTTATTACACGCGGACGGCGTCCGAGTAGACAGATTGCCTCACGACCTGACTATCGGCCGCCTCTCCGGCGGTGGCGAGGTAGCTGTCGGGTCCACGTCCGATTCCGCCGGGATAACTGCGGTTCTTTTTGACGGAGTATGGACAGACCTCAACACGTTGCTTTGTGGAAGCAGCGAATGCTGGGCGAACAATGAGGCAATTGGAATCGACGCTGGAGGACGGATCGTTGGAAACCGGTACAGTCTTTCAACACGGCTAAGCGCTTATACAATATCGCCGAATGGCATCGTCTCGACGCTGGTGTTCCCGGGGGCGACCTCAACTGGGGTGTGCGACGTCAATTCCCGCGGCGAGATACTTGTCCACGCCGTCTTTAGCAACTCCGCGTACGAGCGCGCCGTCATCGTGTCGACTTCCGGGGCGCCGATCGGTATTACCATTCCCAATGGGCATGTATGGGCTAACTCGATCAACGAGCGGAGCCATGTGGCAGGTTGCACGCAGGCTGCTGGTGTCAGCCATCCGTTTATTTGGGCTGAGGGAAAGCTCACGGATCTAGGCTCCATTGGCCCCCGGTACGGTGAGAAGTTTTCTTGCGGAGTGAGCATATCCGACGAAGACGTGGTTGTCGGCGATTCGAGTGCGCCGACGATCAGAGGTTCCACGCATTTCGTGTACGCGAACGGGACGATGTTCGATCTCGATGCTATATCAGGAATCGAGCTCGATTACGTCGTCCGTATAAATGCTAAAGGTCAAATCTTGGCGCGTGATAGTTTCGGCTACGTTGTGCTCTTGAAGCCCCGCTGACCTCACGCGCGGCTCTGGTTCAACGCGCTGATTGGAACAAATCGGGCGCTAGCCTTGACCGTTTCACGAACGACATCGACCAAGTGCATCACGAACGTGTCCGGATGCTGTGCTCGATCCCGATCGGCTTCAGAACCTCGGGTGGAAAGTCTTCCAAGTTGAACGTGACGATGGACCTCCGCACCGCACGCCATCGCCGCCGCCGCCACTATTGGGACTGGAGGCCGTGAAGCGCATCGAGGCGGGGCGCGCGATCAGCGCCCCTGGTTCCGGACAAGATCTGATCAAAGTCTCCGGCACGTGGAGCATCAGGCGGACACGACGTGAAGGTGCCCGACTCGCCTCGCGCGGTTCGGCGCCCGGATGATGTCGACGTCGCTGCCGAGCATCCGAAGGTACTTGAGAAGCCTCTCGGTCGAGAAACCGGAGATCCGCCCTCGAAGCAGCGCCGATACTTTTGGTTGATCGATGCGGAGGACCTTCGCTGCCGCAGCCTGCGTCAGCCGCCTCGACGAAATGATCCTGGCGACCTCTGCGGCAAGCTGCGCCTTCGCCAGGGCCTCGTCGGGCGCGGACACATCGAGATCGGCGAAGACGTTTCCGGTGCTGACGCTGAAATCGCGCTTACTCTTCATCGCTCGCTCCCCTGAAGTGCCTTGCTGCGTGAATCTCCTTCGCACGACCCAACCGTTGCCTCACGATGTCGATCTCGTGCTTCGGCGTCTTGATCCCCTTCCTGGACTTCTTCTGGAACGCATGCAGGACGTAGACCGCGTCTTCGAACCTGACGGTGTAGGCGGCGCGGTAGGCATTGCCGTCATAGTTGTCCACGACCTCCAGCACTCCACCACCGCCCAGGCCCTTCAGGGGCTTCGCGTCGGGGTGCTTCCCGCCGGTTTGAGCGAGAAAGAGCGCGTACCCATCACTCGCCTCACCTCTTCCGGGAAACTCTTCAAGTCCTCCTTCGCCCTTCCGACCCACACCAGTGGCTTCGGCGGAGCGAGCACGGACCAAGTATGCCAATTCTGGCATGAGGATGCAACGTCGAGGCCGACGGAGGTCTGTTCGGCGCGCTGGATGTGAGGTAGGCCAGCGCGAAGAGCGGCAACCCACCTGTCTGGCGGCGATTCGTCCCAGCGTCGCCAGCCGCCTGGTGCGCACGCACCGAATGCCGCGTATGAAGCGTGGCACGTGATCCGGTACAACTGCACGAGCAGAGCGATTCCCAGGCCTGCCTCGCAAGAGATAGGTCACGCCTATCGCCGCCAAAGGATCTCCATGCTGAAGCCCTTCGTCACTACTGTAGCGCTCCTCTCCGTCGTCCAAGCTTCCTCCGCACAACAATCCACGCCCGCGCCTCGCGACGTCCCTGGGCGTTCCATTCCCGTCCCAACGACCGTCAGCCCGCAGATGCAGGCCGTCATCGGTGGGCCGTTGAACCCGCTCTATAACGAATCGCCGAAGAACGCAGATGAGTGGAAGGCGATCGTTCAGAGGACGGCGCAGGCCGCCGTGGCGCGTCTCCCGGAACTCCGAGAAGCGCTTGGCGTCACCGTTCAGCCAACCAAAATCGGCGGTGTGAGCGCCTTCATCGTTACTCCCAGGACCATTCCGCCTCGTAACCGCAACCGCGTGCTGCTGCACTTTCACGGTGGTTACCGGGTCCTCTACCCTGGCGAGTCGGGAACGAGCGAAGCGATCATGATGGCGGGACTCGCCGGGTACAAGGTCATTTCGGTCGACTACCGAATGCCGCCCGACTTCCCGTTTCCTGCTGCGCTCGACGATGCCGTCGCTGTCTACCGCGAGCTGCTCAACACCAATAAGCCATTGAACGTCGGCATCTTCGGGACGTCAGCAGGCGGTAGCCTCACCATCGCGACCTTATTGCGAGCCAAGGCCGAACACGTGCCCATGCCTGGTGCCATAGCGCCCGGAACACCGACCGTTGATCTCAGCGGGGCTGGCGATACATTGTTTACCAATGCTTTCGTGGACAACGTTCTCGTCGCGCCTGAGCCCTTCATTCGCGCTACCGCGCTGCTCTACGCTAACGGACGCGACCTGAAGGACCCGCTGCTGTCGCCCATCTATGGCGACGTACATGGATTTCCACCAGCGATCCTCACCAGCGGCACGCGCGACCTGTACCTGTCCCACACCGTGCGCATGTACCGCAAGCTGCGCGCCGCCGGAGTGGAAGCGGTGCTGCAAGTCTGGGAAGGTCAGTCGCATGGCCAATATCGCGCGGACCTCGACGCCCCAGAGACCAAGGAATACTTCGACGAAGTCGCCCACTTCTTCGACACACACTTGAGCAAGTAAGGCGCGCATTTCCGTCAATCGCGCGAGTCGGCACAAGAAGTCGCTGGCCGGTGCTCCCGATGAGCGGCCCCATCATCCGAGCCTCCTGCCTTCGGGCAGATCGCGCGGCACCTGATCGCGGATGCGAGAGTCAGGTCTGTTCCCAAGTCGTCATAGAGTGCCTGCGCACCCAAGCCATTACGACTGCGCCGCGTAGCGCCCGGCATCGGCCGGGCGCAGGGCAGTTCTTGGACAAGATGCAGACACGATCGCGTAACCCCCTGTCGCATCGACTAGGCTAAATGAGCGCAGCGTCAAAGGTGGTCATGCGCTCGGCAACCCCGAACGACGGCGTGGGCTGTTACGCGCCAAACGGGATCGTCCAAGGAGGCCAGAGCGCCAAAAACGAGGAGCATCACGATCGTCGCAATTGAGTGCAGGCCGAGGCGTTTTCCGAATGCCGTGACGTAGCCTTCAATTTGTCACGCGGCTTCTGATTCAAGCGGCGACCTGTCGCGCACGAGCACGATCTTGCCCGTCACGCCACCCTTCCCGAGCAGCTCGTGCGCCTGTCCTGCCTCTGCAAGAGAAAATCGTCGCGCGATGAGTGGCTTGATCTTCTGATGTTGAAGGAGGTCGAACAGAGCGGTCAAATCCTGTCGAAATTGTACCGGCCTCAGCCGTTTGCGCCACTGGATGCTGTAGGGGACCACCCGTTTCCGGCCAGGGAGAAGCCAGCCGCCGGCAATATACAGCCCGAAAATCGGGATTCCATGAAGGCGATTTCGACGACCTGAACGACCTGAAGCCAATCGGCCCGCCCGTAGGGAAGAAGTAAGACCATAGGCGACTACCGTCCCGCCTGGACGGAGAGCCTTGCGGGAACGCCAGATATGGGTGCCGCCGATGCTGTCAAGGACAACGTCTACGCCCTCACCGGTGAGGCGGTGAATTTCATTCACGAAGTCGAGCTGTCGGTAATCGATTGGGGTACCGCCCAGGTCGGAAACGGCCGATGCTCCTCGCGAGGAACAGGTACCGTACATCTCCAACCCGGCGAGCCGCCCGAGCTGCAATAGTGCCGTGCCGACCCCGCCTGCTGCGCCGTGGATCAGCGCGCGCTGACCCTCTCTGACCTTAGCCGAACGGTGCAGCATCTGGTACGCCGTTACGTAGTTCAGCACGAGGCTGACAGCCTCGGCGGCGTCCAACCCAGATGGCACCGGAACCAGTTCACGTTGCGGCAGGCAGACGAACTCCGCGTACGCGCCGCTGATCGGCAGTGCGGCAACTATCTGGCCTGGTTCGACTGCAGAGACGCCGTCGCCGAGCCGATCCACCACGCCGACCAGATCCCAGCCCGGCGTGAACGGCAGCGGGGGCGTCTCGGGATGAACGCCCTCGCGCGCCATCAGGTCGGGCAAGCAAACACCCGCGGCAAGGACTCTCACCTGCACTTCGCCCCTCTTCGCCTCGGGGCGCTCTTCTTCGAGCACCTGAATTGCATCGGGCCCGCCGTAGTGAGTAACGATGATGCGCCTGTGTTTCACGGACCGCTTCCTCGCTCGCGCACGCCGCCGCCGATGACGCCGAGGACCATGGGGCACCTCTGGCCTGGAGTCCTTGGAATTGGCGTGCCAGTTCTACGGCGGTGATCCGGGCCTATCTGCGCGCAAGACTTGCGCAGAACCGAGCCTGATGCACTTTTGCCGGTAAGACTTGCGTTCGGACTGCCAGGGATCTGGCCGCGAAGTCGCTAGGCCAGTTTGCCGAAGCGGAGTTGCGCTGTTCCTTGGGAAGCCCACGGTCGTGAATGAACATGGGCATCTCGAAATTGCCCTTCTTGAAAGCCCTCGCGATGTGATGGAAGTGGCGCTCGATGGCAGCGCGGCTGAGTCCTCGGGCCGTCGATGGAGTCAGTCTGCCTGGACGGCCAGGATGTTTCATCGCTCACTGCGGCGAAATCGCTCTGGAGCGATCGATTGCGGACAGCCACGAAGCGCATGCGACTTCTCCTAGCCTCACCAGGTTCGAGATCTCGCTCGAATAGCTCACTGCGAACGATTTACACCGTACTCGAGAACCCGAAGGGATCTGGCGCGGCGCCGTTGGCGCAACTGTTTCAGCGCTTCGAACCAGAGCACGCAAGCGAGGCCAGCGCCGAGACTGAACAAGAGATCTTCGGCGTGCAGCGGCGCGAAGTGGAAGAGCTGCTGTGCGAATGGCACGAACAACACGACAGCCAGCAGCGCCGCGGTGCCGCCGACGACCCAGCGAAACGCGGCATTGGGAACGCGCAGCATCGCGACGACCGATCGCGTCCCTGATCGGTTGACGAGGATGACCACCAGGAAAGCGACGACGAGCGTTGCGAACGTGAGAGCACGCGCAGCTTCCGGCGCATGCCCGATGCGGGCGAGCATGAACACCGCCACGCAGGCAGCAAGAACGCTCAGGCCCTCTGCCACGGCGAGCGAGAGAGTCTGGCGGGAAAACAGGCGTTCATTCGGATGTCTTGGCGGCCGCCGCATGATGTCCGCCTCTGCCCCCTCCGCTTCGAAGATCAGCGTGCACGACGGGTCGATGATCAGCTCGAGGAATGCAATGTGCACCGGCAACAGGAGGAGCGAACAGCCGGCGACGAACGCTGGCAGCAGCGACAGCCCGGCGATGGGTATGTGCACGGCAAGAACGAAGGCGATGGCCTTCTTGATGTTGTCGAAGATGCGGC
The DNA here is from genome assembly GCA_005879535.1 of Deltaproteobacteria bacterium. Lineage (NCBI taxonomy): Bacteria > Pseudomonadati > Myxococcota > Myxococcia > Deltaproteobacteria bacterium. The sequence goes on from VBKI01000090.1 coordinate 37,003, forward strand.
GGCCCAGCCTCACGGCAGCGACGATTGATGAGAAGTCGTCGTCGAGCAGCACGAGCGACGCTGCCTCGCGTGCGACGTCCGTTCCACGGCCTCCCATGGCGATGCCGATGTGCGCCGCCGCTTGAGTGCGGGGGCGTCGTTGACTCCATCGCCCGTCATCGCGACCACCTCCCCGTTCGTTTTGAGTGCGGTAACGAGGCGGAGCTTCTGCTCTGGGATCACCCGGGCGAACACCTGCACGTCCTGGACGCGTCGTGCGAAGAGGGGCCGCAGGCCTCTATGTGACCTGCGAGACGCTCCTGGGTCCTGAGCGAACACGGGAAATCGTCGAGCGGATGAGTGCAATGCCTGACGTACGTGTCGCTCCGTATCGCAAGCCCGCTGGCTGATTGCACACGCTGAATGTCGCGCATCGTCGGTCTAAACGGGCTGCGAAGTCGTCTTGACTGCCGCGACGGCGCGCTGTCGCCAGAAGTGAGCTGGGAGGAGACAGATGGCAATCAGCACCAGCTGGGAACCGATGAAGCCGGCGAGGGCGCGGAAAGCGCTGTCCATGAATCCGTACGAGTGGAGCCCCACTCCGAGCATGTTTACGCCGAACCACGACAAGCTGGTGATCACGTTTCCGAAGATCGCCATCGCCATGATGCCCTTTTCACGAACGTAGCCTCCCCAGCGAGCGTGGAGGATCACGGCGTTCCAGAGGACGATGAGAAGCGCGCCGTTCTCCTTCGGGTCCCAGCCCCAGAACCGTCCCCACGACTGATCCGCCCAGATGCCGCCCAGCACCGTTCCGACGAAGCTGAAGAACAGTGAGAAGCAGATCACCCCGTAGGTCATCGAGACCAGCGTCCGGCTGTTGGTGGAATCAGGACGCCGGCTGAGATGCCGCCGCAGGGTGTACCCGATTGCGAGTGCGCCGGCCAGGAACGTCCCGCCGTACCCGATGGTGATGGTGATGACGTGCGTCGCAAGCCAGAAGTTCGAATCCAGCACTGCGCGCATCATCTCCATGGTGTCGCCGTCACCCATGAGGTGATGCGCGACGATCAGCGACGCAAAGCCGGAGGCGGCGGCGACAGCAGTGCCGAATCCCTTCCGGTAGATCCGTTCCAGCGCGATCCCGAGGACCACCGCGGTCCAGCCGACGAATACGGCGGAGGAGTAAAGGTTGGTCACCGGCGGC
>VBKI01000091.1:0-17750 GCA_005879535.1 Deltaproteobacteria bacterium
CCCCGCGGGCGCTAGCTTTGGAAACTGGAAGCGTGGCGTGGGTTGTCGAGCGATCCGCTAGCCCCGACAGCGAGAGGAACTGTGTGCGAGCACGACGCCGTGCGTTTCTCGGAGGGTGGGTCCGCTGCACAGCGGGATGCGTCGAACGGCGCGAAAGGCGGGCTCGCCGCTCCTTGATCCCGGAAGCCATCGCCCGATCAATGCGATAGCAGTACGGGCAGCCAGAAAGTCCTCGGGACGGCAACTTCGTCCTGGTTGCGAGTGGGCACCGCGTTCCCCGCGCCATCTCTGCGCACGCCGCTACGCGATGCCGAGGATCTGGCGCAGCACTCTGCGCGGGACAGATTGCGTCATGTAGGCAGACTACCTCAGTCCCTCTGGTCCTGCGCATCCGGTACGAGCGGCGAGCGACATATCCGAGGATGCCTCGCGCCGCACGTTCCAGCCGGAATCAATTCCCGACCCCGATCATCTTCATGAAGGCCGCGTTGTCCCAGTAGAGATACTCCTCGTCCATCGTGCCCTCGTTGTTCCAGTGGCCGATGGTAGCCATCGGCAGCTTGTAGGCCTTGCCCGTGGGGCGGATGGTTTTGCCGTTTCCGATCGGCATCGGCTGCGTGAACGTGCCGAGCAAGAAACCGGTGACGGCCGTGTAGTCGCCGTGGCCGAACTTGATGGGGTGCTCCACGATCCGGTTGTCGGGAGCGAAGACCCACATACCCTTGAGCTCCGCGATGTGATCGGGGAGGCCCTTGGTGGTGTGCCCGTCGGGATAGTGCACGACGATGTCCTTTGCGTGGCTCTTCCCCAACTCGTCCCACTTCTGGTGCGAGTACACGTTGAAGTCGAGATCGTCGAACGTGGCGAGATGCTGTGCGACTTTGTCAGGCGGATCCTTTGCGGCGGCGTCCCGACAGGAGGAGAGAAGGGTGGCGGACACGACGGCGGCTCCAAGTCCAAGCACTCGTTTCATGGTGGCTCCCGACGGCCGGACGTTGCACTCGGGTCGCGTTCGTCGCAAATTCGGGCGCGGCCCGACTCATGCCATTCCCAAAATCTGCCGCAGCACGTAAAGCAGGATCCCACCGTGGCGGTAGTACTCCACCTCGATGGGCGTATCGATCCGCAGCGTCACCACCACCTCGTCCGTCGACCCGTTCGCACGGTGGATGATCAGCCGCGCGTCCTGCCGCGGCGTCGGTCCCGTCTCCAGGCCGGTGAGGTCGAAGGTCTCGCTCCCGTCCAGCTTCAGGGAAGACGCGTCGGTCCCTTCCTTGAACTGGCAGGGCAGCACTCCCATCATCACCAGGTTGCTGCGGTGGATGCGCTCGAAGCTCTTCGCGATCACCGCTCGCACACCGAGCAGACGCGTCCCCTTCGCCGCCCAATCGCGCGACGAGCCGGTGCCGTACTCGTGGCCGGCGAAGATCATCAGCGGCGTGCCGCGCTTCTGGTACTCCATCGCGGCGTCGTAGATGGACAGCTGCCTGCCGTCGGCGATGGTGACCCCGCCTTCCACGCCGGGCACCAGCAGATTCTTGATGCGCACGTTCGCGAAGGTGCCGCGCACCATCACCTCGTGGTTGCCACGCCGCGCGCCGTAGGAATTGAAGTCCTCCGGCTTCACTCCCTGGGCGATGAGGTACTTGCCGGCTGGGCTGGTCGGCTTGATCGACCCGGCGGGCGAGATGTGGTCGGTGGTCACCGAGTCGCCGAAGACGGCGAGCGCCTTCGCGTCGCGGATCCCCGTCCGCTTGTCCGGCTTCGGAGAGAACTTCTCGAAGTACGGCGGCTCCTGGATGTACGTGCTCTGCGGATTCCAGGCGTAGACCTCGCCGGACGGCGCGGGGATCTCCGCCCATTCCTTTGCGTCGCGCGACAGGTCGCCGCCGTAGTTCTGCCGATACATCTGGGCGTCGCTGGCCGCGCCGAGCGCGGCGTTCAGCTCTTCCGCCGTGGGCCACAGGTCCTTCAGGTACACCGGCTTGCCGTCCCGGCCGAGCCCGATGGGATCCTTCTCGACGTCGATGTCCACCCGCCCCGCGATGGCGAATGCCACCACCAGCGGCGGCGACATGAGGAAGTTCGCCTTGATGCTCTGGTGGACGCGCGCTTCGAAGTTGCGGTTGCCGGAGAGCACGCTCGCCGCCACCAGGTCGTTCTGGGTGACGAGTTGCTCAACGTGCGGATCGAGCGGGCCGGAGTTGCCGATGCAGGTGGTGCACCCGTAACCGACGGTGGTGAACCCGAGCTTGTCGAGGTATGGCTGCAGGCCCGTCTTCTCCAGGTACCGCGAGACCACCCGCGATCCAGGCGCCAGCGAAGTCTTCACCTCCGGACGAACGTGGAGCCCCTTTTCCACCGCTTTCTTCGCCAACAGCCCCGCCGCGAGCATCACCGACGGATTGCTGGTGTTGGTGCAGGAGGTGATCGCGGCGATCAGGACGTCGCCGTGCCCGATGTCGACCGGCATCTTCATCTGGTGGACTTCCTGCGTGGGGACGCGGTCCGGGGTCGGCCGGTTGGTCATCATTTCCGCTTCGGTGAGCGGGTTGGTGTCCTTCTTGGTGACGCCGTCGCGGAGCACCTCGGAGCCGATGTCCGGCTCCTGCTTTCCGCCGCCGGCGACGTGCTCGATCTGAGGCGGCTCGACGACCTGGTGATACCGCTTGCCCACCTCTTCCTTCTTCTTGCCGTATCCGCTCGGAGCCGGCTCCTGCAGGATCTTGCAGAACATCTCCTTGAGCTTCGGGAGCTCGATCCGGTCCTGGGGACGCTTGGGCCCGGCGACGCTGGGCCTGACGCTCCCGAGGTCGAGCTCGAGCACCTGGGTGTAGTCGCACTCCCCCTTCTTAGGGATCCCGAACATCTGCTGCGCCTGGAAGTAGGCGCGCATCGCGTCCACCTTGTCCCTGGCGCGGCCGGTGGCGAGCATGTACTGACAGGAGAGCTCGTCGACGGGGAAATAGCCCATCGTGGCGCCATACTCGGGCGCCATGTTGGCGATGGTGGCGCGCTCCGGCACCGGAAGGCTCGCTGCGCCTTCGCCGAAGAACTCGACGAACTTGCCGACGACCTTCGCCTTGCGGAGCATCTCGGTGATGGTGAGCACGACGTCGGTGGCCGTGACTCCCGGCTTCACCGCGCCCTGCAGGTGAACACCGATCACGTCGGGCGTGAGGAAGTACGCCGGCTGCCCGAGCATCGCCGCCTCGGCCTCGATGCCGCCCACGCCGTAGGCGACGATTCCCAGGCCGTTGATCATCGTCGTGTGCGAGTCGGTGCCAACCAGCGAGTCCGGATAGTAGACGCCGTCGCGCTTGTGGACTCCGGGTGCCAGGTACTCGAGGTTGACCTGATGCACGATGCCCATTCCTGGCGGCACGATCTGCAAGCCGTGAAAGGCGCTCATCCCCCACTTGAGGAATTCGTAGCGCGCCCGGTTGCGTGTGAACTCGATGCCCATGTTGAGCTGCAGCGCATTCGCCACCCGGGCAAAGTCGACCTGCACGGAGTGATCGATGACGAGGTCGACCGGCACCAGCGGCTCGATCAGGCTGGGGGACTTGCCCGCCTTGCTCACCGCGTTGCGCATCGCCGCGAGGTCGACCACCAGCGGCACGCCGGTGAAGTCCTGCAGCAGGACTCGCGCGACGACGAAGGGGATCTCCTCGGTCCGCTCCGCCTTCGGCTTCCAGGCGGCGAGCGCGCGGATGTCCTGTTCGCGGACGCGCTTGCCGTCGAGGTTGCGCACCAGGGATTCGAGCACGATGCGCAGGCTGACCGGAAGCCGTGAGACCTTTCCCAGGCCCTGCTTCTCCACTTCCGGCAGCGAGTAGAACGATCCGTGGCTGAAGCTCTGTTTGAAGTTCATGGCGGCGCTCATATAGGCGATCTAACGGCGCACTTCTACTCCCGCAGGGCGGACGCGGGGGCCAGCTCGCCGGAGCGCGGCGGGCGGTCGCTTGACGCGACGTCGGCGTCAGGGTGTTCTCGCGGCCCGCATGGGCTCGCTCCTCCTCGTCCGCCACGGCCAGGCGTCGGCCTTCGAAGAGAACTACGACCGCCTCTCTACGCTGGGCGAGAAGCAGGCGCGGATGCTCGGCGAATCGTTTCGCCGGCGCGGCCTCCGCGTGGACCGCGTATTCTGCGGCCCGCGCGTGCGTCAGCAAAGGACCGCGGAGATCACCTCGGAAGCGGGCGAGCTTCCCGCTCCGGTGGTGGTGGAAGGGCTGGACGAAATGGGCGTGGAGCCGCTCTTCAAGGAACATCTTCCCGACCTCTTCTCGAGTCACGCACATCTCGCCACCCTGGGCGACGCGATGCTCGCCGCCGACGGCGACGCCGCGCGCGCCCGCGGGTTCGCGCGGCTCTTCGAGGCGACGCTGCAGCTCTGGCTGCGCGGCGAGGTGAACGCGCGGGGAGTGGAGTCCTGGCTGGAGTTCCGCGCCCGCGTGCGGCACGCGCTCTCGGCGGTGCGGGCACAGGCGCGCGGACAGCGGATCGCGGCGTTCACCTCCGCGGGACCGGTGGCGTCGGCGGTGCAGCTCGCCCTGGGCGCCGACGACGACACCACGCTCTCGCTCGCCTTCCGCGTGCGCAATTCCTCGATCTCGGAGTTTCTCTTCTCGGAAGATCGCTTCTCGCTCGCTTCTTTCAACGAAACGCCGCATCTGTCGGATGCGACGATGGTCACGGTGCGCTGATGGACTTCTCATTCTCGGAACGGGCCCAGGAGTTGCGCGCGCGGGCGCGCGAGTTCGTGCGACGCGAGGTCATGCCGCTCGAGCCGCGGCTGTCGGGATCGTGGAAGGCGCTGGAGCCAGCGCTGCGCGAGGCGCGGGCGCGGGCCAGGTCGCTGCGGCTCTGGGTTCCCGACCTGGAGGTTCCGCTGGAGGAGTTTGCGGTCCTCTCGGAGGAACTGGGCCACAGCCCGCTCGGGCACTATTGCGTGAACGCGCAGGCGCCCGACATCGGCAACATGGAGCTGCTCGAGCTCGCCGGCAGCAAGGAGCAGAAAGAGCGCTGGCTGCGCCCGCTGCGGGCCGGCGAAATCCGCAGCTGCTTCTCGATGACGGAGCCGGAGCATGCCGGGTCGAATCCCACCTGGATGGATACGCGCGCGGTCCTCGAAGGCGGACAGTGGGTCGTCGACGGCCACAAATGGTTCACCAGCGCGGCGGACGGCGCCGCTTTCGCGGTGGTGATGGCGGTGACCGATCCCGATGCCCCGCCGCATCTGCGCGCTTCGATGATCATCGTCCCTTGCGACACCGCTGGCTTCGAGCTGGTGCGCAACATTCCGGTGATGGGCCATGCAGGAGAAGGCTGGCCGACGCACAGCGAGATCCGGTACACCCGCTGCCGGGTTCCGGAGGAGAGCCTGCTCGGGGGCCGCGGCGCCGGTTTCGCCCTGGCGCAAGAGCGGCTCGGCCCCGGCAGGATCCACCACTGCATGCGCTGGATCGGGATCTGCGAGCGCGCCTTCGAGCTGATGTGCCAGCGGGCAGCGGAAAGGGAGCTGGCGCCGGGGAAGCCGCTGGCGACGCAACAGACGGTCCAGCAGTGGATCGCCGACAGCCGCGCCTCCATCGACGCCGCTCGCCTGATGGTGCTGCACGCGGCCTGGAAGATGGAGCGGGTCGGCCAGCGCGAGGCGCGGGTGGAGATCTCGACCATCAAGTTCTTCGTCGCCAACGTCCTCCAGGACGTGCTCGACAAAGCCGTGCAGGTGCACGGCGCGCTGGGGGTCACCGACGACACGCCGCTCGCGTACTGGTACCGGCACGAGCGTGCCGCCCGCATCTACGACGGACCCGACGAGGTGCACAAAACGGTGGTCGCGCGGCGCGTCCTGCGCGGGTTTGGCGTGGAGATCAAGTGAGCGTCGACGCCCCCAAGGCGGTGCGGCCGGGCGAGGAGCTGGACCTCGGGCGGCTCGCGGCGTTCCTGCGGGCGCAGGGCCTTCCCGCCGAAGAGTTGTCGCAGCAGCAGTTCCCCAAGGGGCATTCGAACCTGACCTACCTGGTGGGGGCCGGCGGGCGGGAGTTCGTGCTGCGGCGGCCGCCGGTTGGCAGCAAGGTCCGCAGCGCGCACGACATGGGCCGCGAGGCGCGCATTCTGCTGAAACTGCAGCCGGTCTTTCCGCTGGCGCCGCGGGTCGTCGCCGTCTGCGACGACGTCTCCGTGCTCGGAGCGCCGTTCTACCTGATGGAACGGATCCAGGGCGTGATCCTGCGCGGGCCGCAGCTCCGCGGGATCGAGGTCTCGCCGGCGCAGGCGCGCGGCATCGGGATCTCCTTTGCCCGGACGCTGGCGGCGCTGCACGCGGTCGACTTCCGCGCCGCGGGACTGGAAGGCAAGCCACAGGGTTACGTCCGGCGGCAGGTCGAGGGGTGGACGCGGCGCTGGCAGGACGCGAGGACCGAAGACGTTCCCGAGGTGGAAGAGATTGCGCGGTGGCTCGGGGAGCGCATGCCGCAGGAGAGCGGGGCGGCGTTCATCCACAACGACTTCAAGTACGACAACCTGGTGCTGGATCCCGGAGACCTGACGCGCGTGGTGGGCATTCTCGACTGGGAGATGTCCACGTTGGGCGATCCGCTGATGGATCTGGGGACGGCGCTTGGGTACTGGGTGGAAGCGGAAGATCCCGAGCCGCTCAAGGCGTTCGCGTTCGGGCCCACGTTCCTCCCCGGCAGCCTCAAGCGCGAGGAGATCGTGGAGGAGTACGCGCGGGCGGCGGGGCGGGACGTGCCGTCCATGCTGTTCTACACCTGCTTCGCGTTGTTCAAGACGGCGGTGGTCGCGCAGCAGATCTACAAGCGGTACGTCGAGGGACTGACCAAAGACGAGCGATTCGCAGCGCTTGGGCTGGGGGTGCCGCTGCTCGCGCGAGTGGCCATCGAGGCGGCAAGCCGCGGGAAATTTTAGGGCTTGCTTTTTAGCACGACCGGTCGTATTCTTCTGGCCGCGATGGCAAAGGGCCTCCAAACGCGAGAGCGAATCCTCGACACGGCGTTTCGCCTTGCCGCGCGCGACGGGCTCGAGGGTTTGAGCCTGGCAGGTCTGGCTTCCGAGCTGGGGATGTCGAAGAGCGGCCTCTTCGCGCACTTCCTCTCGAAGGAAGAGCTCCAGCTCGAGATGCTCCGGGTCGCCTCCGAGCGCTTCACCGAAAAGGTGATGCGGCCGTCCTTCCAGCAGCCGCGTGGGCTTCCCCGGCTGCGGGCCCTGTTCGAGAACTGGCGGCGATGGGCCACGGATCCTTCCCTGCCCGGCGGATGCGTCTTCGTCGCCGCCGCGGCGGAGCTCGACGACCGGAGCGGCCCGGTGCGCGCCTACGTGGTCTCGCAGCAGGAGTTGCTGCTGAAGGCCATTGCACATGCTGCCCGGCTCTCCATCGAGGTCGGTCACTTCCGCCGGGACCTCGACGTCGAACAGTTCGCCTTCGACGTCCTCGGCACCTATCTCGCGTTCCATCACTCGCACCGCCTGCTCCGCGATCCGAAGGCCGAGCAGCGCGCGCGCCGCGCTTACACGCGCCTGTTGGAAGACGCCCAAACCCGAAGCTGACGGAAGGAGCCACACGATGACACCGAGGAGCCTCGCACGCCTGAATAAAAGCACGACCGGTCGTCTCATGAGAGCGGGGATCCGGGCGCTCGACGCGCTCGCGCCGGACTCCGCGCAGCGCTTGGCCTTCGACTGGTTCGGTACGCCCATCCGCCGCCGCGACGAGCCGCCGTTCATCCTCGGCCACCGCTTCCGGATCGTGGGCGACGGTCCCGAGCTGGCGGTCTGGGACTGGGGCGACGGTCCGACCGTGCTGCTCGCCCACGGCTGGAACGGAAACGGAGCGCAGCTCGCCGGCTTTGTTCCGCCGCTGCTCCGCGCTGGCTACTACGTCGCCGCACCCGATCTGCCCGCGCACGGGGCCTCGGCCGGCACCCGCAGCAACGTGCGCGCCATGGCCGATGCGCTGCTTCGCGTCGGACGACGCGTCGGTCCCGTGCACGCCGTCATTGCCCATTCGCTGGGCGCGGCCGCGGCGGCCATCGCGCTGGCCGAAGGCCTCCGCACCTCGCGCGCAGTCTTGATCGCGCCGCCGGCCAATCTGCCCCGATACGCGCAGGAGTTTGCGCGCATCGTGGGACTCTCGCCGCGCTCGACCTCCGGTCTGCTGACGCGTCTCGACCGGGCGCTGGGCGGACGCGCGGCGTTCGACCTCCTTCGCCTCGCTGAGCTGCAGAAGGCACGCGCGCTGATCCTCCACGATCCGGGCGACAGGGAAGTGCCGCTGGCGGATGCCCAGGCCATCGCGAAGGCCTGGCCGCGGGCGCGCCTCGAGACGCTCGCCGGTGCCGGCCATACTCGCGCGCTGCGGCACCCCGAGGTGATCTCGCGCGCGGTCGAGTTCGTCGCGGGCCCGCCGGAGCCCCTGCTCGATTCGACGGAGCCGCTCGGGCTCAGCGCGTGAGCGGCCCGATCTTCGCTTTGCGAGGATCCGAGCCGCGTTGGTCTTCATGCTAGATCGACGATTCCCAGAAGCTCCCCGCCGGAGCATTTGCCGCCCCAAGCGCCGCGCGAGCCTGCTCGCGCGCCTCGTCCAGCGCGCGGGCGTGCCGGGCGAACAGTGCGGAGTCGGCCGCTGACGCCGTGAGCGCAGCTACGAGCTCGACGGCTGCGCCGCGGAGAAACGCCTGAAGCAGCGGCACGGCGGTGGCGATCGCGAGCGATTCGCCCAAGGCGCGGAGGAGCTCGATTCGGGCCTGCTCCAGCTGGGCGGCCGCGGCGCCTGCTTTCGCGGCGGCGAACGCGCGCAGGAACGCTTCGAGCGCCTGTTGGACCTTCTCCCGCTGCTCCGCCGTCGCCGCCTCGTCGCGGGGGGGCTGGCGGATGAGCGCATCCATGAGCTTGCTGGGGAAGCGGCCCATCGCGCCGCTCGCCTGCGCCTTCACCGTGGGCATGCGTGACGTTCCTCCCGCCGGATACGTGGAGGCGGCGCGCACCGGCGACGAAAGGACGAGGCCTCGCGCACGCGTCAGCGGGATGCCTGCCATCGGATCCATCTCCCACTCCGCCGGCATCTCGACGGGCTGCACCACCGTACGCCGTGACCCACCCGCATTCACGACCTGATCGTCCGTGACGACGAAGGCGGTGAAGCGCGTCAGGACGGTGTGCCGGATGGAAATCGCGACGATCTCCTTCTTCACGGCGTCCGAGCGAGAGCCGCGGAACTCATCCTCCATGTCGGCGATGCGAGCCCGCGCCCAGAGGTGATCGATGGCGGCCATTGGCGCTTCGCGCGGCTCGATCTCCTGCTCGAATCGTCCGCCGCCGGCGAGCTTTCCCGTGACCTTCACGGGACCACCGCTGAGGCGGAAGAAGACCGTCGACGGGCGCCCGGCGAACAGATCCGGCACGCGCGCCGGAGCGATGTCAGCGACGTCGCCGGAGAGGCGCAACTCGGTGACCAGAGGTGCGCCGATCTCGCGGCCTACCGCCTCCAGCGCTTCCTCCAGCCGCGCTCCCGGCTCGACGAACGTGCTGGTGCCGCCGCCGATGGCCGCCAGCCGCCGGAGGAAACCGTCGTTGACGGCGGTGTCGACCCCGACCGCGAACACGCGTGTTCCGCCCAGCTCGGCCTGCAAGCGCTTCAGCACGCTCGATTCGTCCCCCACCTGCCCGTCCGTGAGCAGGACGACCACGGGCACGCGACCACCGCCCTCCGTGCCGAGGCGGATCTGTTGCAGCGCCTCGGCCATCGCCGAGTCCAGCTCCGTCCCTCCGCGCGCATCGATCCTGCGCAGCCACTTCTCGCCGCGCTCGAGGGCGCCTTCGTCCGCCTGCTGCAAGCCGCCGGGCATCCATTCGACGACTTCGTCGAAGGCCAGCACCGCGAATCGGTCGCGAGGACCGAGCGTGCGGAGCAGAAGCGCGCAGGCCCGCGACGCGGAGGCCATCTTCGGCCCCTGCATCGACCCGGAGCGGTCGACCACGAAGACCACGTCGCGGGCGGCGCCGAGAAAGCCGTCGCGCGCCGGCGGCAGCACGGAGAGCAGGGCGAATCCCCCGTGCACGAGGACCTGCGACTTCACCTGCTCGCCGGCGAGCCGCCAGCGGAGCACGAAGTCCCGGTCGAGGGGCTCCCGCTCTCTCGACAGCGAGACCCTGGCCGACTCCGGCCCCGACGACGTCCGCACGGCGTGCTGGGAGCAAGCCAGGTCGGAGAAACCGCCGAACAGCTCCACCTCCATGGCGAGCGAGACCTTCGGATCGAATCCCTTCGCCAGCCTCGGCGGCGAGATGCGCGAGGCGTCGGCGACCGAAGCGGTGTCGCGGACGACGCCATGACCCGCTTGCGCACGGGGCAGCTCTTCGCCGGCGACGTAGCGGGGCGCGACCACCAGCGGGAGCCGCAGCTCGGTGCGGCCGTCCTCGAAGAAGGGAAGCCGCTCGCTGTACGTCAGCCGGACGGTGACTTCGTCGCCGGGCATGACGTTGCCGACCTGGACGGTGAAGACGTCGTCGCGCTCCTGCTCGAGCAACGCCGCGCGCTTTCCCTGATCCAGCGCCTCGGCATACTCGCGGCGCGCCTGCCCTCGTTCCTCGATGCGCCCGCGGACGACGCGCTGCCCGATCTGCATCTCGAAACGGCTCACCGCGCTCCCGCCCGCCAGCGGAAAGACGTAGACCGCCTCGATGGGGTCGGAGAAGGGGTTTCCGAACTTCTGCTCCACGGTCACTTCCGCGACGCGATCGATCACCCGCGCGCGCAAGTCCACGCGCTGCAGCGGCAGCGGCTGCCCCTTCGTGCTGAGGGAGCCGAGCAGGCGCGTCGCGCCGGAAGGAATGTCCACCATCGGGATCGCCAACGTCATCGCTCACCTCCCAGCGCGGCCAGGGCCGCGCGAATCTTCGCTTCCAACGCAGCCGGGTCGCGCGACTGCCAGCCCTCTTCAACGATCAGACGGACTCCCGGTTCCACTGCGATCTCCCGCAAGCGCAACGCAGGCACCGGCGCTTCCCGCGCCTTCGCCGCCGCCTGCTGGCGCGCTTGCGCCGCGAGCATGTCGACCAGCGCCTTCAGCTCCGCGTCGCTCCGGCCGTACAGCCGCTGCTGGATCTCGGCGAGCGGCAGATCGACGGCCTGCAGCGCCTTGATGGCGAGGAGCTGCAGCAGGTGACGCTCGCCGTACCGGGCCTGCCGCCCCTCGATCCGGGGACGGTCGAGGAGCCCGAGCGTGGCGTAGTACCGCACCGTGCGCGCGTCCGGCGCGGCGGAGACGCGCGCATCGGTCGCGGCGCCCAGAAGCCCCCGCTCCGCAAGCTCGCCGGCGACCCGGTTCGACAGCTCGTCAAGCATCATGACAGTATTATACACAATGCTGTAATACTGTCAAGTAGGCGCGGCGCGGTCAGCTGACCGGCAGCTCCGAGCGGATTCGGATCGGATACGCCCGTTCGAGGCGCGCGACCTGCTCCTTGGTCAGCTTCAGCTTGGCCGCTCCGGCGTTCTCGCGGACGTGCGCCACGCGCGACGCTTTCGGAATCGCGAACGTATCCGGCAGCCGGGTGAGGAACGCGAGCGCCACCTGGCGCGGCGTCGCCTTCAGCTCGCCCGCGACCAATGCCAGCTCGCCGCGCTCGGGAAGGTTGTCGAACGGGCTGTAGCCAACCAGCACGACGCCGTGCTCCCGGCACTTGGGCAGCACCCGCGCCTCGATATGGCGCTCGCCGAGGTTGTAGAGGACCTGGTTGCAGGCGATCCGGCCGCGACCGGCGATTGCCACCGCGCGCTCGAGCAGGTCCTCGTCGAAGTTGCTCACTCCGTAGCTGCGGATCTTGCCCGCCGCCCGCAGCTCCTCGAACGCCGCGATGGTGTCCTCCAGCGGGTGCGACCCCGGCCAATGCAGCAGGTAGCAGTCGAGGCAATCCGTGCGCAGCCGCCGCAGCGACTGCTCGCAGGCGCGGACGGTACCTTTCCGCGTCGCGTTGGAGGGCAACACCTTGGAGACGAGGAAGATCTCGTCGCGACGCCCCTCGCTGGCGTCGGCCACCATCTCCTCCGAGCCGTACAACTCGGCGGTGTCGATGTGCGTGAGGCCGAGCTCGATACCGGCCTTGAGGGCGTCGACTGCTTCCTTGCCGCCGAATCTCCACGTGCCTTGCCCGATCACCGGCACCTGGGACGGGCCGAACGCGCGCTTGAGCATGCGCGCGAACTTAATCCCCCATAAGGCCGTGCACTACCGAAGCGTCGCTAGGCGTCTCCGCCGGCCCCGACGTCCCAGGTATCGCCGCTCTGGAGCAACGCCTCCAGCGTCGTCGGTCCACGGATCGCCTTCTCCGCCTCGCGCTCCTGCTCGCGGGCGAGCTGGTCCACCGTCGGACGATCCACCGCGCGCAGCACCCCCATCACCTGCGGCCAGGGCGGCTCGAGCGAGGCCAGCGCCAGCGCCAGCGAGAGATTGTCGCGCGATTCGTCGTGCAGCACCGCGCCGTCCGCCGCGCCCATCTCCAGCGTGAAGCCGCCGCCGATGCGCAGGCCCTTGTCCTTGCCCTTTCCGTACACCAAGGCCTTGCCGTGCTCGAGCTTGAGCAGGCGCTCGTCGCGGACGTCCTTCTCGCTCCACTCGTCGAAGGCGCCGTCGTTGAAGACGACGCAGTTCTGCCAGATCTCGACGAAGGCTGACCCCTTGTGCGCCGCCGCCCGCTTGAGCACGCTGGCCATGTGCGGCATGTCGTTGGCGGTGGTGCGCGCCACGAACGTCGCCCCGGCGCCGAGCGCGAGCGTGAGCGGGTTGAACGGACGATCGACGGTGCCGAACGGCGAGCTCTTGGTCTTCTTCCCGAGCTCGCTGGTGGGCGATGCCTGTCCCTTCGTCAGTCCGTAGATCCGGTTGTCGAAGAGAAGGATCTTCAGATCGATGTTTCGCCGAAGCGCGTGGATCAGATGGTTGCCGCCGATGGAGAGGCCGTCGCCGTCGCCGGTGACGACCCACACGTTGAGGTCCGGGTTCGCCATCTTCAGGCCAGTGGCGATGGCGGGGGCGCGGCCGTGGATGCCGTGGAAGCCATACGTGTTCATGTAGTACGGGAATCGCGAAGAGCACCCGATCCCGCTGATGAACACGATCTTTTCCCGCTCGATGCCGAGCTCCGGCATCAGCTTCTGCACTCCCGCGAGGATGGCGAAGTCGGCACAGCCGGGGCACCACCTCACCTCCTGATCGGAGACGAAGTCCTTTTTGGTCAGCTTCACCAGAGGCGCGCTCATCAGGCGATCTCCTGTTCCGCGGCCAGCGGGTTGCGGCGCGCGAGCGATTCGATGGCCGAGCGGACCTCGGCGACGTGGAAGGGCTTTCCCTGGATCTTGTTCAGACCGATCGACTCGATTCCCAGCTGCCCACGCATGTGCAAGCGCAGCTGGCCGGTGTTCAGCTCCGGCACCAGCACGTTGCGGTAGCGCGAGACGACGTCGGTGAGATCGTTGGGGAGCGGGAAGATGTGCCGCAGGTGGACGTGTCCGACGCGCAGCCCTTGCTGGCGGGCCTCGATGACCGCCTGCGTGATCGACCCGTACGTCCCGCCCCAGCCGATCACGAGGACGTCGCCGTCGGGATCGAAGTACGGCTCGGTGGGATCGAGCCGGTCGGCGATGCGCCGCACCTTCTCGGCGCGCGTGCGCACCATCTTCTCGTGGTTTTGCGCGTCGTAGCTGATGTTGCCGGTGAGAGCGTCCTTCTCCAGTCCGCCGATCCGGTGCTCGAGGCCGGGCGTTCCAGGAATGGCCCACGGCCGCGCGAGCTTCTCGTCGCGCTTGTAAGGGAGGAATCCCGCCGGGTCGGTGGTGATGTTCGGATCGATCTTCGGAAGGCTGTTCACGTCGGGAAGCAGCCACGGTTCGCTGCCATTCGCCAGCGAACCGTCGGAGAGGAGGATCACCGGCGTGCGGCAATCGATGGCGATCCGGCACGCCTCGTAGGCGGTGTCGAAGCAGTCGGCAGGCGAACGTGAGGCCACCACCGGGATGGGCGATTCGCCGTTGCGTCCGTAGACGGCCTGGAAGAGATCGGATTGCTCCGTCTTCGTGGGCAGACCGGTGGACGGACCGCCCCGCTGCACGTTGATGATCACGAGCGGCAGCTCGGTCATCAGGGCAAGGCCCATCGCCTCCGTCTTGAGGGCCAGTCCCGGGCCGCTCGAGCCGGTGATTCCGAGCGCGCCGGCGAACGAGGCGCCGATCGCCGCGGAAATCGCCGCAATCTCGTCCTCCGCCTGGAACGTCGTGAGGTGGAACCGCCGATACTTGGAGAGCTCGTGGAGGATGTCGCTGGCGGGCGTGATCGGGTAGCTGCCGTAGAACAGACGCAGCCCCGCGTTCTGCGCGGCGGCGATGAGGCCGAGCGCGAGCGCGCTGTTGCCGGTCACGTTCCGGTACTTGCCCGGCTTGAGTCGCGCGGGCTGGATCACGTACGCGTCAAGCGCCTCGATCGTCTCGCCGTAGTTGTACCCGGCTTTGAAGGCGCGCACGTTCGCTTCGGCCAATGGAGCGGTCTTCTTGAACCGGTCGCGGATCGCCTGCTCCTCGCGCTCCGTGTCGCGCGAGTAGATCCAGAACACCAGACCCAGCGCGTAGAAGTTCTTGCACCGGCTCGCGTCCTTCGCGGAGACGCCGGTTCCCTCGACGGCCTTGCCCACGAGCCGCTCGAAGTCGACCTTGATCACGCGGTAGTTCTCGACCGTGCCGTCGGTGAGCGGATTCGACTTCCAGCCGGCGCGATCGAGATCCGCTTGCTTGAAGGCCGCTTCGTTGAGGATGAGCAGGCCGCCGCGCTTCAGATCGGCCAGGTGCACCTTCAAGGCCGCCGGATTCATGGCCACGAGCGTGTCCGGCTGGTCGCCGGGCGAGTAGACCTCGTGAGCGGCGAACTGGATCTGGTAGCCCGACACGCCGGCGGTCGTGCCGGCAGGCGCCCGGATCTCCGCCGGATAATCCGGGAAGGTGGCGAGATCGTTGCCGTGGAGGGCGGCTTCGCGGGTGAACTCCGTCCCCGTGAGCTGCATGCCATCGCCCGAATCGCCTGCGAACCGCACGACGGCATTCTGGATGTCGACGTGGGACCGGGGCGCGGCGGAAACCGTCATCGTTTGTTCCTCCTGCGGGGAAGCAGAACCAACACGATTGTAACCTCATTTCCCGCCTCTGGTCGCGGATTTGCACAGCGCGCAAAATCAGCGGATTGCGGGCGGTCCGCGGAAGCGCGATCGCATCCGGAACCACCAATAGAGGGTGAGCGCGAGGAGGCATCCGGCGAACGTGTACCCGGCAAGCTGGTTTGGGGGCAGCAGGAAGAGGGCCATGCAGACGGCGATCCAGCCCAGGGCGACGCCTGTCACGGCACGCGACCACCGTCCCAGCGTCCAGGGTCCGCGAAGGCGCTCGCGCTTGCGCATTCCGAACAGGATCGGAAGCCCGTACGAGGCGTAGAGCGCGATGGTGGAGAGCGCGACCATCGCCGAATACGCGTCGGACCACAGAGCGACGAGAAACGCCATCGACGCCGAAGTCCAGACCGCGAAATGGGGGCTGCGAAACCGCGGCGACACCGAGGCGAGCTTGTGCGCGAACGGCAGCCCGCCGTCGCGAGCGAAGGCGAAGAGCATGCGCGAGTTGGACGTCACGCTGGAGAGGCCGCAGAACCACATGGCCGCCATCGCTACGCAGACGAGCGCGTTCCCGCCCCGCGCGCCGAGCGCGCCGCGAAGCACGAAGATGAAGGGATTGTCGGCCGCGCGCGCCGCTTCCAGGTCGCCGATACTCAGCGTGACCGCGAGCAGCATCGCGTATCCGGCGATCCCGCTGACGAGCACGGCGAGCACCATGCCCCAGGGTGCATTTCGCGATGGGTCGTGCGTCTCTTCGCTGAGGTGCGCGCTCGCGTCGTAACCGGTGAACGTCCAACAGGCGAGGAGCAGGCCGACGGCAAATTCGGATCCACTCCCGCTGCGGTGCAGAAGGAACGCGGCAGGCTGGTGCGGCGCGAAGAGGCTGAGCGCGCCCACCAGGATTGCGACTCCGAAGACGTGTACCCACGCCGAGAGGTCGTTGAGCCGGGCCACGATGCGCACGCCCAGGTGATTGAGCGCGGCGTGCAGGAGCAGGATCGCCGCGCAAAGGAAGAGGGCCGGCCGCCGGCCGGAGAAGCCCAGCATCGCGGCGAGGAATTCCGCCAGCCCGTAGTCGATGCCCGCCGTGATGGCGAACTGCCCGATGGTGTTGAGCCATGCGGTCAGCCATCCGGCGCCGCGTCCGCCGAGGATCGCCGACCAGTGGTAGAGCGCGCCCGCAGTGGGATAGGCGGAGGCGAGCTCGGCGAGGGAGGCCGCGATGAAAAGGGTCAACAGCGTGACCACCGGCCAGCCCACGAGCATCTGCAGGGGCCCGCCGTACTTGAGGCCGTGGCCGTAGAGCGTCACGGCGCCGGTCAGCACCGAAATGATCGAAAAGCTGAGGGCGAAGTTTGCAAAGCCGCCCATCTCGCGCAGGAGCTGCTGCGCGTACCCCATCCGTCGGAGCTGCTCGGCGTCGCGATCCACGGCGACAGCTTCGCATGGAGAGGCGTATCCGTTACTGTGCGCCGCATGGAGGCGCCGCGCGTTCCGGTGCAGATCGTCGACCGTTCCGAGCGCGTTCAGGCTGCGCTCAGGTTCGCTGCCGGCGCGTCCGCTTCCGGGTCGCTGTCCGCCGGCCTCTGCTACCTCTGCGAGCAGCTCGCCGCGATGATGGCGTCGCCCGTCGCCTCGGTCTACGTCCTCGAGGGCGGCGAAGAGCTGGTGCTCCGCGGCACGTTCGGGTTTACCCGCGAAGCCATTGGAGAAGTGCGAATGAAGGTCGGCCAGGGGATCACCGGCACCTGCGTGGAGACGATGAGCCCGGTGACCGTCGACGACGCGCGCATGACCGCACAGTTCGAGTACTTTCCGCAGCTCGCCGAAGAGCGGTACCCCGCCTTCCTCGCCATTCCACTGCTCTCCGCCAGCCGTCCCCGCGGCGCCCTCGTCCTGCAGCGCGAGTCGGGGCCGTTCTCCGAGGGCGACATCCTCCTCGCCATCGGGGCGACCCGCGCCCTCACTGCCCTGGTCGATTCGCAGAACCCGGCCGGCGCGCACGTGATCGTGCGCGGCGAGGGGAACCGGCGCGGACGCTCGCTCGGCGTCGCCACGCTGCTCTCGCGCGCGCTGCCGCGCCGCGATACCCGCAAGGCCTCGCCCGAGCAGCTCTCCAGTGCCTTCGCGGCGGAACGCGAGGAGGCCATGCAGCTCGCCGAGCGCGCGCGCTCCGCGCTCTCCGCGCCCTCGCGCGACCTGGAGGAGATCTGCACGACGCTCACCGACGTGCGCCTGGAGGAGCGGGCGCAGGAGCACGTCGCCCGCTACGTTCCTCCTTCGCTGGCCCTGGAGCGCATCGCGGCAGAGGTCGCGCGGGCGCTGGCCCAGCACGGGCCAGCGGCGCGGCGCGGCGTGGACATCGAGGCATTCCTCGGTGCGGTCGCACGGCGCCTCTCCGGAATCGACCCCCAGCGCGTGCGCAGAGGTGAGCTGATCGTCTCGGTGCACTTGCCCGGGCCCCTCGCCCTTCGGGCCTGGTCCTCGGGCGCGACCGGAGCGGTGTGCGCGACGCCGCGCGAGGACTCCACCGGCGGCGCGCTCTTGACCGCACTCGGAATGCCGGTCGTCTGGGG